>DASPZC010000439.1:0-7624 GCA_035636455.1 Xanthobacteraceae bacterium | reverse complement strand
CTGCGTGATATCGCAGACGCGCGATACGAGATCGCGCATGCGCGCGAGTCGGACCAGCCTGCCCGCCGAAGCGCACAGCGCGAAGGCGGGCCACCAGCCACCAAACGCTCGCTGGGCCTGGTGATCGCGGCGCTCGCCGGCGCCGCCGCGGGGCTGGCGGCGGTATACGGGATCGGCGGCTTTGGGCGCAATGCGGCCGAGGCGGCGTGCCGCCCGGCGATCGAGACGGCGCGGCGGATCGCCCCGCTGGTGCGCGGCGAAGTCGCGGCCCTGACGACCGCGAGCGAGCCGCGTCGGATTCCGGAGCTTGCCTTCCGGGACGCGGCCGGCGCTCCGAAGACGCTCGCGGACTGGCGCGGGCGCGCGGTGCTGTTCAATCTGTGGGCCACCTGGTGCGTTCCCTGCCGCAAGGAAATGCCGGCGCTCGATGCGCTGCAGGCGAAGCTCGGCGGTCCGCGCTTCGACGTCGTTGCGGTCAATATCGATACCCGCGACGCGGAGAAGCCGAAGGCCTGGCTCAAGGAGGTGGGCGTCAACCGGCTCGCCTACTACGCCGATCCGAGCGCAAAGGTTTTTCAGGATCTCAAGCTCGTGGGCCGCGCCTTCGGCATGCCGACGACGCTGCTGATCGATCCGGCCGGCTGCGAGATCGGCTCGCTGGCCGGTCCCGCCGAATGGGCGAGCCCGGATGCGGTGAAGGTGATCGAGGCAATCGTCGGAAGTTGATGGCGCCTATCGCGTCATCGGGTAGGGGAATCCGATCGCGCGCAGGGACCCTTGTTTTGAGCATGATCTTTTCGGAAAACCGGTACCCACTTTTCCGGATCATGCTCTAACGCGTCGGCACCGGCTTCTCGCCGCGATAATCGTAGAAGCCGCGCTGCGTCTTGCGGCCGAGCCAACCGGCCTCGACGTATTTCACCAGCAGCGGACACGGCCGGTACTTGGAATCCGCCAGCCCCTCGTGCAGCACCTGCATCACCGACAGACAGGTATCGAGGCCGATGAAATCGGCGAGCTGCAGTGGTCCCATCGGATGGTTGGCGCCGAGCCGCATGGCGGTGTCGATCCCCTCGACGTTCCCGACGCCCTCGTAGAGCGTATAGATCGCCTCGTTGATCATCGGCAGCAGGATGCGGTTGACGATGAACGCGGGAAAATCCTCGGCGACCGCGATCGTCTTGCCGAGCTTCGCCACGAAAGCTTTGGTGGTTTCGAAGGTCGTGTCCGCCGTCGCGATCCCGCGGATCAGCTCGACGAGCTCCATCAGCGGCACCGGATTCATGAAATGAATGCCGATGAAACGCTCGGGCCGGTCGGTCGACGAGGCAAGCCGCGTGATCGAGATCGACGACGTGTTGGTGCCGATGATGGCCTCGGGCTTGAGAAAGGAGCGCAGCTCGGCAAGGATCTTGATCTTAATATCTTCCTTCTCGGACGCCGTCTCGATCACCAGGTCGCAGTCGGCCATGCGGTCGAGCGTCTCCGCCGGCGTGATGCGCGCGAGCGCGGCCTTGCGGTCATCCTCGCCGATCAGCTTCTTCGAGACCTGGCGCGCCATGTTGCCGTTGATGGTGGCGAGCCCGGACTTGATCCGGTCGGGCGCCACGTCGTTGAGCAGCACGGAAAACCCGGCGAGCGCGCACACATGGGCGATGCCGTTGCCCATCTGGCCGGCCCCGATGACGCCGACTTTGCGAATGTTGGTTTTCATCCGGTTGGTCCGATCACTGGCACTTGGCCGCGCCTCTCGTGCGCAGGCCCGCGGCCCGCGTCCTTTTACGACGATTGCGGCCGGGACACCACGGGTGCGCGGCGCTCTCCTGCGGGGACGGTTACTTGCCGAGCTTGCCAAGCTCCGTCGCAAGTTCCGGCAAGGCTTGGAACAGGTCGGCGACCAGACCGTAATCCGCGACCTGGAAGATCGGCGCCTCCTCGTCCTTGTTGATGGCGACGATGACCTTCGAGTCCTTCATGCCGGCAAGATGCTGGATCGCGCCCGAGATCCCGACGGCGATGTAAAGCTCGGGCGCCACCACCTTGCCGGTCTGGCCGACCTGCCAGTCGTTGGGCGCGTAGCCGGCGTCGACCGCCGCCCGCGAGGCGCCCACCGCGGCGCCGAGCTTGTCGGCGACCGGCTCGATGTATTTCGTGAAGTTCTCCCGGCTTTGCATCGCCCGCCCGCCGGAGATCACGATCTTGGCGGCGGTCAGCTCGGGCCGATCGGACTTCGACAGCTCCTCGCCCACGAAGGCCGAGAGGGCCGGATCGGACGCCGCCGCTGCGTCTTCGATCGGCGCCGCGCCGCCGGCGCCGGCCGCCTGGAACGCGGCGGTGCGGATGGTGATCACCTTCTTGGCATCGCGCGAGCGCACGGTCTGGATCGCGTTGCCGGCATAGATCGGCCGCTCGAACGTGTCGGGCGCCACCACCTTGGTGATGTCGGAAATCTGCATGACGTCGAGAAGCGCCGCCACCCGCGGCATGATGTTCTTGCCGAGCGTCGTCGCCGGCGCCGCGATCGTCTCGTAGGGGCCGGCCAGCGATACGATCAGGGCGGCGGTCGGCTCGGCTAGCATGTGCTCGTAGGCCGCGCCGTCGGCGATCAGCACCTTGGCGACGCCGTCGATCTTGCTGGCCGCCTCCGCGACCGGGCGGCAGCCGGCGCCGGCAACCAGCACATGCAGCTCCGCGCCGAGCCCCTTGGCGGCCGCGACCGCCTTGGGGGTTGCTTCCCGCAGCGTCCTGTTGTCGTGCTCGGCGAGCAGCAGCGTCGCCATTACAGCACCCCCGCTTCATTCTTCAGCCGCGCGACCAGGTCCTCCACCGACGCGACCTTGACGCCCGCCTTGCGGCCGGGCGGCTCGGCGGTCTTGACCACCTCGAGCCGCGGCTTGACGTTGACCCCGTAGCTCTCCGGTGTCTTCTCGTCGATCGGCTTTTTCTTCGCCTTCATGATGTTCGGCAGGCTCGCGTAGCGCGGTTCGTTGAGGCGCAAGTCGGTGGTTACGATCGCGGGCGCTTTCAGCTTCACGGTCTGCAGCCCGCCGTCGACCTCGCGCGTGACCAGCAGGTCGGACCCTTCGATCACGACCTTGGACGCGAACGTGCCCTGCGACCAGCCGAGCAGCGCCGCCAGCATCTGGCCGGTCTGATTGCAGTCGTCGTCGATCGCCTGCTTGCCCATGATGACGAGGTCGGGCTTCTCCTCGCCGACGATGCCCTTGAGGATTTTCGCCACCGCCAGCGGCTCGAGGCCGGGGTCGGTCTTGACCAGGATGCCGCGATCGGCCCCCATGGCGAGCGCCGTGCGGATCGTCTCGGAGGCCTGCTGCGGGCCGATCGACACGCACACGATCTCGGTCGCCTTGCCCTGCTCCTTCAAGCGGATCGCTTCCTCGACGGCGATCTCGTCGAACGGGTTCATGGACATTTTCACGTTGGCGAGCTCGACGCCGGAGCCGTCCGCCTTCACGCGAATCTTGACGTTGAAATCGACCACCCGTTTGACCGGGACCAGGATTTTCATGCGCTCAGCTCGTCGAATAGACGCCGCCGGGAGCGGTTGAAACCCCGGCGCGCAAGGGGCGGCACCCTAATGGCCGCGCGGTTGCAAAGTCAACGGAGGACGGATGTCAGATGTCAGATGTCAGAGATCAGAGATCAGACTTACCCTTCGTTCTCTGACCTCTGATCTCTGGCATCTGACATCTGACATCCGTCATCTGTTCTTCCCCGGCACCCACAGCACATCGCGGGCGCCCTTGTCGTTCAGATAGCGGCTTGCGACGAACAGGAAGTCGGACAGCCGATTGACGTATTTCGTCACGGCGGCCGACACGCTCTCGCCCGGCCGCGTGCTCAGCTCGACGATCATGCGCTCCGCGCGCCGGCAGGTGGTGCGGGCGAGATGCAGGGCCGCCGCCGCCGGTGTCCCGCCGGGCAGCACGAACGAGCGCAGCGGGGTCAATTCGCCGTTGAGCGCGTCGATTTCCTGCTCCAGGCGGGCGACCTGCGCGTCGACGACGGCGAGGCGCTCGCCGCCCGGTCCCTTGCCCTTGTCGGGCGAACACAGATCGGCGCCGAGATCGAACAGGTCGTTCTGGATGCGCGCGAGCATCGCATCGACTCGCGGGTCGGCGCCGGTGTGCAGCCGGGCGAGGCCGATCGCCGCGTTGGCCTCGTCGACGGTGCCGTAGGAGGCGATGCGCAGATCGTATTTGGGCCGGCGCTCGCCGCTGCCGAGCGCGGTGGTGCCGTCGTCGCCGGTGCGCGTATAGATGCGGTTGAGCACGACCATGGTGGGCTCCGGAGATTTTTTAGCGCTGCAGCACCCAGATCGTCGCCATGACGATCACGATCGCGATGAACTGCAGCAGCACGCGCAGCCGCATCAGCCGCTGTGACGTGTTGGGCGAGCCGCCGCGCATCATGTTGGCGAGCCCGAACAGCAGCACCACCGCGACGGCGCCGATCGCGATCGGGACGATGAGATAGGACAGCGCGTCCGTCATGGCGCCCTCTTAGCGCATGTTCCGGCGAAGTGGATACCGGTTCGCCGACAAGAACATGCGCCCCGCAAAGATTCTAGAGCCTGTCCCGGCTCCGAAGGAACGGGACAGGCTCTAGCACCGGCCGGCAGGGGTGGCCATTCGGCTCCGGTCGACAACGCGCGACGGGTCTGGTGTGATCCGCGCCAGGAGGCCGTCATGGACGAGCGATCCCGACCGAGCCTGCAGCCGCGCACGCTGGCCGCCCAGGCGCTCGGCGCCATCGAGCCGGCCACCAAGGCGATCGTGCCGCCGGTGCACGTGGCGACGACTTTCATCCGCGACCCGGACAATCAGTACCGCTCGGGCTTCGGCTACGGCCGTCCCGACAATGCGACGGTGCGCCAGGCCGAGGCGGTGATCGCGGCGCTGGAACAAGCCGAAGAGGCGATGGTGTTCGGCGCCGGCATGGCCGCCGCGACCTCGGTCGTGCTGGCGATGGAGGCGCATGCGCACATCGTCGCGCCGGCGGTGATGTACTGGGCGCTGCGCCATTGGCTCCTCAACGAGGCGTCCCGCTACGGCTATCGCGTCACCCTGGTCGACATGTCCGACCTCGCTGCGGTGCGCGCGGCGGTGAAGCCGGGCGAGACCAGGCTCGTGTGGATCGAGACGCCGGCGAATCCGCTGTGGACCGTCACCGACGTGGCGGCGGTCGCCGACATCGCGCATGCGGCGGGTGCGACGCTCGCGGTCGACTCCACGGCGGCGACGCCCATCCTCACCCGGCCGCTCGCGCTCGGTGCCGACATCGTCATGCATTCGGCGACCAAATACCTCAACGGCCATTCCGACGTGATGGCCGGCGCGCTGGCGACCGCGCGCGCGGACCAGCTGTGGGCGCGCATCAAGACCATCCGCACCGGCCAAGGCGCCATTCTCGGGCCGTTCGAGGCGTGGCTGCTGCTGCGTGGGATGCGCACGCTCGACGTGCGCGTCCGTACCCAGGCGCAGGCGGCGATGGGGCTCGCGATCCGGCTCGCGCAGCACCGCCACGTCGCCGAGGTGCTCTATCCCGGGCTTGTGCAGCATCCCGGCCATGCGGTGGCGGCCCGCCAGATGAAAGGCGGGTTCGGCGGCATGCTGTCGATCCGGGTCAAGGGCGGCGAGCAGGCGGCGATCGGCACGGCCGCGCGCGTCAACGTGTGGAAGCGCGCCACCTCGCTCGGCGGGGTCGAGAGCCTGATCGAGCATCGTGCCTCGGTCGAAGGTCCGACCTCGCCCTGCCCGCCCGACCTCTTACGCCTGTCGGTCGGCCTCGAGGATCCCGAGGACCTCCATGCCGACCTCGACCGCGCGTTGCGCGGGGCGAATGAGTGAGGTCAGGGGCTCAAGCGCTCAATTCGAGCCGTCGAGCAGTCGTCGCGCAATGACCTGCGCCTGAATCTCAGCCGCGCCCTCGAAAATGCTGAGGATGCGCGCGTCGCACAGCACGCGCGAGACCGGGTATTCGAGGGCAAAGCCGTTGCCGCCGTGGATCTGCACCGCATTGTCGGCCGCTGCCCAGGCGACGCGCGCCGCCAGCAGCTTGGCCATGCCGGCCTCGAGATCGCAGCGCCGCCCGGAATCCTTTTCGCGCGCGGCGAAATAGGTGATCTGGCGCGCGATCATGATCTCGGCCGCCATCATGGCGATCTTGTCGGCCACGCGCGGGAAGGCGATCAGCGGCTCGCCGAACTGGACGCGCTCCTGCGCGTAGCGTAGCGCCAGCTCCATGGCGGATTGCGCGACGCCGACGGCGCGCGCCGCCGTCTGGATGCGCGCCGATTCGAACGTCTGCATCAGCTGCTTGAAGCCCTGGCCCTCGGCTCCGCCCAAGAGATTTCCGGCCTTGACCTCGAAGCCGTCGAAGGCGATCTCGAACTCCTTCATGCCGCGATAGCCGATCACCTCGATCTCGCTGCCGGACATGCCGCGCGCGGGGAACGGATTGTCGTCGGTGCCGCGCGGTTTCTCGGCCAGCAGCATGGAGAGGCCGCGATAGCCGGCCTCGCGCGGATTGGTGCGCACCAGCAGCGTCATCAGGTCGGCGCGCACCGGATGGGTGATCCACGTCTTGTTGCCGTATACGCGGTAGACCGCGCCCATGCGCTCGGCGCGTGTCTTCAGCGCGGCGAGGTCGGAGCCGGTGTTGGGCTCGGTGAACACCGCGGTCGGCAGCACTTCGCCGGACGCGATGCGCGGCAGCCAATACGTTCTCTGCTCGTCGGTGCCGCCGCCCAGGATCAGCTCGGCGGCGATCTCCGAGCGCGTGCCCAGGGAGCCGACGCCGATATAGCCGCGCGACAGCTCCTCGGACACGACGCACATGGATTCCTTGCCCAGTCCCATTCCGCCATAGGCCTCCGGGATGGTCAGGCCGAACACGCCGAGCTCCGCCATATGGGCGATGATGTCGAGCGGGATGTAGTCGTTGGCGAGGTGCCATTCGTGCGCGTGCGGCTTGACCTCGCTCTCGGCGAATTTGTGCATCTCCTCGCGGACCGCATCGAGAGTGTCGTCGAGCCCGCAATCGCCGACCGTGATGCCGTGATGGTCGCGCAGCAGCGCGACGAGCCGTGCGCGGGTCTGAGCGTCGTTGCCGGAGGCGATCAGCGTCTCGATCGCCGGCGTGACTCGCGCGGCGACCTGGTCGAGCGAGAGCCCGAGATCGGCCGGCCGCACGATCTCGCCCTGGCTCATGGGAATGCCGCCGAGAATCTGCGCCAGATATTCGCCGAGCCCGATGCGCACCACGAGCTCCTCGATCGCCCCGAACCGGCCGCCGGCGCGCATGCGCTCCGCATAGGCGGCGAGCTGGCGCACCGCCTGCGCGTAGGTCGCAAGCCACGCCAAACCATGGGTCGCGCGCTGCTCGCGATCGACCAGACGGCTCGTCACCTGCCCGTCGGTCGACACCTGGCGGCGGACCGCGATGGTCGCATCGGCGAGCAGCGCCTCGACCGCCGAGACTGCGTCCTGGGCGCTTGCCACGAGGTCGCGGCTGGGATCGGCGCGGGATGCGGCGATGGGCATTGGCGAGACCTCCGGCGGCTCGGGTCGGGGCGGCCGCAAAGGGGGAATTCCCGAGCCGA
>DASPZC010000438.1:0-11236 GCA_035636455.1 Xanthobacteraceae bacterium | reverse complement strand
CCCTTGAGCAGCTCCTCCTCGGTCATGCGGTCGAGCACCACCTCGGTGTCGTCGGCGTCGACCCGGTCGCCCGAGCCGCCGATCAGCGGCACGGTTTCCGATTCGGGCTCGTCCACTTCCACGTACTTCTGCAGCGAATGGATGAGGTCTTCCTTGAGGTCGCCGGGCGAGACGGTCGCCTCGGCGATCTCGCGCAGCGCCACCACCGGGTTCTTGTCGTTGTCGCGGTCGATGGTGATCGGCGCCCCGGACGAGACCATGCGGGCGCGGTGGCTCGCCAGCAGCACGAGATCGAATCGGTTCTCAACCTTATCGATGCAATCTTCGACGGTGACACGGGCCATGCGGCGTTCGCTCCTGCGAGGCGGGTGTGGGAAATGGTTGCCGTTACGTATCCTCGTCAACCGCAAAGCGCAAGGGCCAAGTTGGCGCTGAGAGATTTGTCTTGGCGTTATGTCGCGGCTCTGTTACGCAAAGCCCGGGAGCCATCGTCCGGCCGGCACTTAATTTTCTCCGGTCGCGGCGGTCCACCCCGTCGAGCCTCGCGTTGGCGAGCATCGGCGACAAGTTCCCGCAGACGAACCCGCGGCATCGGTTCGGGCTCATCGTGCCTCCGGCTGCCGTCGAATGTTTGGTTTTATCACGAGAGACAGGCATGTCCCCTCCCCAGGAAAAGCTCGCTCTGTTCATCGACGGCGCCAACCTCTACGCCACCGCCAAGACGTTGGGCTTCGACATCGACTACAAACGCCTGCTGCGCGAGTTCCAATCGCGCGGCTATCTGCTGCGCGCGTTCTATTACACCGCGGTGATCGAGGATCAGGAGTATTCCTCGATCCGCCCGCTGATCGACTGGCTCGACTACAACGGCTACACGGTCGTCACCAAGGCGACCAAGGAGTTCATCGACCAGACCGGGCGGCGCAAGGTCAAGGGCAACATGGACATCGAGCTTGCGGTCGATGCCATGGAGATCGCCAGCCATATCGACCACATGGTGCTGTTCTCCGGCGACGGCGATTTCCGCTCGCTGGTCGAGGCGATACAACGGCGCGGCGTGCGGGTGACCGTGGTGTCGACCGTCACCACCCAGCCGCCGATGGTCGCCGACGAGCTGCGCCGGCAGGCCGACATCTTCGTCGACATCGTCGAGCTGCAGCCGAAGATCGGCCGCGATCCGGCCGAGCGGGCCGCGCGCGAGCGCGAGCCGCGCCACACGCCGCAATTCCTGCAGCGCCCGCCGGCGCCGCAGCGCGCCGGCGCCCCTGCCGGCGCAGCCGACGACGAGTTCGACGAAGATTGAGCGGACGCCCGCGATGGCCGACGCGCCCGCCGAGCCCGGGCGCGATTGCCCGCGCTGCCCGCGCCTCGTTGCCCTGCGAAATGGACTGCGCGCGCGCGAGCCGGCGTGGTTCAACGCGCCGGTTCCCTCGTTCGGCCCGCGCGACGCGCGGCTCCTGATCGTCGGCCTCGCGCCCGGGCTGCAGGGCGCCAACCGCACCGGCCGGCCGTTCACCGGCGACTTCGCCGGCGACCTCCTCTACGCCACGCTCAAGCAATACGACTTCGCGCGCGGGCGCTACGCGGCGCGCCCGGACGACGGGCTCACGCTGGTCGATTGCCGCATCGCCAATGCGGTGCGCTGCGTGCCGCCGGAGAACAAGCCGACCGGCGAGGAGATCGGCAATTGCCGTGTTTTTCTCGCCCGCGCCATCGCCGATATGCCGCGGGTCGCAGCGATCGTCGCACTCGGCCGCATCGCCCACGACACAACGGTCGTCGCGCTCGGAACGCGGCCCTCGGCCGCGCCGTTCGGCCACGGGCGAATCCACGGCATCGGCAAGCTCACCCTCTTCGACAGCTATCACTGCTCGCGCTACAACACGAACACCGGCAGGCTGACGCCGGACATGTTCCGCGCGGTGTTCGCGGCGGTACGGGCTCAGTTCAAACGGTGAAGCGCCGGCCGCGCGGTCCTGATCACGCGGCGGATTTGAGCCAGGCGATCACCTCCGCGGCGTTGCGGTCGGGCGGAAACACCGGATAGAAAATCTTGGCGATCGTGCCCTCGTCGCTCACCCACGCCATGCGCTTGAGCAGAATCATTCCGTCGACCTCGAAGGTCGGCAGGTTGAGCGCGCGCGTCAGTTTCAAATCCTTGTCGGAGAGGATTTGGAACGGCAGGTGCAGCCGCGCCACGGCCTCGCGCTGGTAGTCGCTGTCCTGGGTCGACAAGCCGTAGACCTGCCGCGCCCCGAGCGCCGTCAGATCGCTGAAGTGATCGCGGAATCCGCAGCTCTGCGGCGTGCAGCCGCGCGCGCCGGGGATCGCATCCCAGCCGGTCGGCGTCGGCCGGCCGGGCCGCCCGGTGCGCGGATAGACATAGACGACGGTGCGGCCGGCAAGCCGCGACAGGTTGACGGCCGCACCATCGGTCGCCGCGAGCGACAGATCGGGCAGCCGCGCGCCGGAAAGATGCCGCGCCGCGCCGTCGTCGACCGGCACCGGAAGGTCCTCCGGCAGCACGGTCGGATCGTGCAGGATCTCTTGCATCGGCGTCTCCAAATAGTCGCATCACAGCGGTACGTACCCCGGGCGCAGCGCAGCACACCGGAAGTCGGGTATACCCGACTTCCGGCACTATCATATTGCGCAAGTCGGAAACATCCGACTTGCGGTGTGATGCGCTGCAGACCCGGGGTCCAGAAAAGTTTGCGCAACCTGGGTCCCGGATCAGCGGTGCACCGCTGCGCGCTGCACCGCATCCGGGACACCTGCGCGCGCTCATCTCACATCCGCGTACGAGATGAACTCCATCAGCGACCCGTCGGGATCGCGGAAATAGACGCTGGTCCCCCGGCCCTTGGCGCCGAAGCGCTCCATCGGGCCGCGCTCGACCGCGATCCCGTGGCCGGCGAGATGGGCGATCGCTTCGGCGATCGCGCCCGTCCATTCGAAGCAGATGTCGCTGTTGCCCGGCTGCACCGGCAGCCGCGCGACCTCGGCGGGCCGCAGCCCCGGGCCGTGCAGGTTGAGCTGGGTGTCGCCGAAGCGATAGGCGAACCCGACCTCGCGCTTGACCAGTTCGGCGCCGAGCACGTCGCGGTAGAACGCGTTCGACCGCTCCCAGTCGGAGACGTGCACGACGCAATGATCGAACTTGACCGGCGGCGGCATGGGTGTGTCAGCGCAGGGCGAGGTCGAGCGCGGCCGGCTTGAGGTGATACTCGTCGATGTGCTGCGTGCCGCTCGCCTTGCCGTCCGGGCCGGCCGAGAGCGCGAACACATCGACCATGCGGTGGCCGTGCTTGCCCGCGGCGCGGCCGAGCGACAGATTGAATATTTTGATGCTGTCGATCAGCAGCGCCTTGTCGCTCTCCGGCACGTCCGGGTGCTCGGCCGCGAGCGCATCGAGATGCGGCGCGGGGACGCCGATGAACGTCAGTTGAAGCCGGCGCGGCGCCGCCGCCGCCGCCACGTGGTCGACGAAGCGGCCGACCTCGTCGGCGATGAGATCCTGCAGGTCGCCGCCGCGCTTGCGGTAGTACGGCAGGATGCCTTCGTCGAGCCGGCAATCGATCTCGCCGAAGCAGCACAGCGCGGGCGATCCTGCCGGCACTTGATCGATGATCGCGCCGAGCAGCCATTTGTAGAGATTTTGCCGCGGGTTCGCGAGGTGCCAGGCCTTGCAGCCCATGATCAGGCGCGCGCTGGTGACATAGGGGACGCCCGAGAGCGACGTCGCGACGGCGTGGTAGGAGAGACAGTGGCTGTCGCCGATCACCGCAAGGGCCGGGGCCGCCGCGTCGCGCGCCGCCGCGCCCGCCTGCTCGACGTGACGCAGCAAATGACCCAGATAGTTCGCGTAGGCGCGCGAGTTCCTCACCTCCTTCGAGGCGGTGGCGCCGATCGCGGCGGAGACGGCCGTTGCCTGCGCGAGCGTCTCGGCGAGGCCCGTGCGATCTCCCTCGATCCATTCGCTGATCGCCGCGCGAGCCAGGAGCTCGAGCCGCGCGACCGGCGACAGCCCCTGCTGCTCGAGCGCCGCCGTGCACAAGCCGCGCCAGTTCTTCTCCGCGCTGCGCCAGCAATTGACGCGCACCAAGTTCATGAAGCAGCGCTCCTCGGGGGGGAAGACCGCCCGGCTGCGGTTCACCGCCGCGCGGACGCCGTCGAGCGGCGCCATCTCGCCGGGCGTCGTCGCCGAGCCGGCCATCAGGGCCAGCGATTGCTGGTAGCGATGCAGCGCCTCGTCGAGGTTGCCCTGGTCGAGCAGAACGTTGCCGAGGTTGAGGTGCGCGGCGGCGTAGTTCGGCCGCAGCGCGAGTGCGAGCCGATGTTCCTCGGCCGCTTCCTCGAGCTGCCCGCGGTTCTGCAGGGCGAGCCCGAGGTTCATGTGCGCTTCGGGAAAATCCGGCTTGAGGCGCAGGGCGCGGCGATAATAGTCGGCCGCATCCTCGGATCTGCCCTGCTCCATCAGCGCGACGCCGAGGTTCATCAGCGCCTCGGCATAGTCCGGCTTGAGCTCGATCGCCAGGCGATAGGCGTTGATCGCCTCATCGAGCTTGCCCTGCTGCTTGAGCGCGTTGCCGAGGTTCATGTGCCCCTCGGCGGCGGCCGGCTCGAGGCTGATTGCGCGGGCGAAATGCGTCGCCGCCTCGTCGAGGCGCGCGAGGAAGCGGTACGCCTCACCGATATTGTTGTGGAAGCTCGCATTCTCGCCGTCGAGCGCGATCGCCTTGCCGATCAGCTCGATCGCCGCGTCGGGCCGCCCACGCTGGAGGGCAACGACGCCGAGCAGATGCAGGCTGCCGGCGTGGCTCGGATCGGCCTCGAGGATGCGGCGATAGAGGTTCTCCGCCTCGGCCAGCCTGCCGGCCTGGTGATGGGCGACGGCGGTGTCGTAGAGCTGCCCGATCGATGCCGTGTCGAGGTGCGCCGCCGCCGGCCCGCCCATCTGCCATCGTTGATCCATCGATCAGCCCTTCTGGCGCAGCAGCCGGCCGCGCTCGCGCTCCCAGCTGCGCTTCTTTTCCGTCTCGCGCTTGTCGTGCAGCTTCTTGCCGCGCGCAAGCGCCAGCTCCACCTTGGCCCGCCCCTTGGCGTTGAAATAGAGCTTGAGCGGCACCAGCGTCATCCCCTCGCGCTCGACCGCCCCGATCAATCTCGCGATCTCGCGCTTGTGCAGCAAGAGCTTGCGCGGGCGCTTGGGGACGTGATTGAAGCGGCTCGCCTGCAGATATTCGGGAATATTGGCATTGAGCAGCCAGATCTCGCCGCGCCGCGCGTCCGCGTAGGATTCGGCGATCGTCGCCTTGCCGACCCGCAGCGATTTCACCTCCGTGCCGGTGAGTGCGATGCCGGCCTCGAACCTGTCGCCGATGAAGTAGTTGAACCGCGCCTTGCGATTGTCCGCGACGACCTTGAAGGCGCCCTCGGGCTTTGCCGCCATCGGCTCAGTTGATCAGCCCGGCATGGACCATGGCCTCGCGCACGGCCGCGCGGGTCGTCTCGGCGACCGGCACCATCGGAAGGCGCACGGTCTCGGCGCACTTGCCGAGCACCGAGAGCGCGTATTTCGTCGGCGCCGGGCTGGTCTCGATGAACAGCGCCTGGTGCAGCGGCATCAGCTTGTCCTGCAGCTTGAGCGCGGCGACGAAATCGCCTTTGCGGCAGGCGCCCTGGAACTCGGCGCACAGGCGCGGCGCCACGTTCGAGGTGACCGAGATGCAGCCGTGCCCGCCATGCGCCATGAAGCCGAGCGCGGTCGCGTCCTCGCCCGACAGCTGGTTGAAGCCCGGCCCCATCGCCTGGCGCTGCAGCGACACGCGCACCATGCTGGCGGTCGCGTCCTTCACGCCGGCGATGTTCTCGAGCTCGAACAGCCGCTTCATGGTGTCGACCGACATGTCGATCACCGAGCGGGGCGGAATGTTGTAGATGATGATCGGAATGCCGATCGCATCGTTGATCGCCTTGTAGTGCTGATAGAGCCCTTCCTGGGTCGGCTTGTTGTAATAGGGCGTCACCACCAGCACCGCGTCGGCGCCCGCCTGCTCGGCCGCGCGCGCGAGCGAGATCGCCTCGGCGGTGGAGTTCGAACCCGCGCCGGCGATCACCGGCACGCGGCCGCGCGCCTGCTCGATGCACCATTCGACCACCTGATGGTGCTCCGCGTGCGAGAGCGTCGGGCTCTCGCCGGTGGTGCCGACCGGCACCAGGCCGTTGGTGCCCTCGCCGATCTGCCAATCGACCAGGCCGCGGAACGCGCCCTCGTCGAGCGAGCCGTTCTTGAACGGGGTGACGAGCGCCGTGAAGGATCCCGAAAAGCTCGTCCTGGCGGTCATGACACTTGTCCTCGTTTGGGCGGCGGCCGTCATCTCAATACCGGGTCGGCGCGGCTGATGAAAGCCCCGGCGGAATGTGGGCGCATTGCCCCGGTTTTGCCGCGGTTGGCAGGCAATTGTCCTCCCATCGGGGCCGGTTAGCAATTCGTCAATGAGATTCGACGGAGAAAGGTCCCGGTAGGGGAGGTCTGCGCCCGGCACGCGAGGGAGTGCCGCCGGCGCCGGGGACTTCGACCATAAGCGCTTGAGTTTCTTGGTGTTCCCGCCGCATCGGCGAAGGAGCACCGGATCGGCGAAAGGGCGTGCCTCCGTTTCGCCGCCGCTGCATCGAGCCGGAGCCGGACACCGGATGACGAATCGCACGCCACTCCTTCGCGCCCTGCTGTCGATCCTCGCCCCGGCCGTCCTGGCGGCCGGCGCCTTCGCGCTCCAGGCAAGCGCCGCCGCGCCGCCGACCGATGAGAAGCAGGCGGCCAAGCCGGCCGCTGCGAAGCCAGCTGTTGCCAAGCCGACTGCTGCCAAACCAGCTGCTGCCAAACCAGCTGCTGCCAAACCGGCTGTTGCGAAGCCAGCTGTTGCCAAGCCGGCCGCCGCCAAGACCGCGGCAACACCGAAGACCGCGACAGCGCCCGAGGCCAAAGGGCCGGCGAAAAAGCCGGCCGACAAGGCGGCGGCCGCGAAGAAGAGCGAGCCGAAGTCCGCCGCCAAGGTCGTCAGGAAGGACGCCAAGCATAAAGACGCCAAGCACAAGGACGCCAAGCACAACGCGAAGAGCACCGCCGGCAAGCCGGCCGCGGTCAAGCATACCGCTCTCGCCTCCGCGGTGCCCGGCACCATCGTGCACGTCGTTCCGCCGCCGGACGTCTCGCCCGAGGAGATCGGCCGCGTGCGCGACGCCTTCGGCCTCATCCGCCGCGGCAGGATCGGCGAGGCGACCGAACTGGAAAAGACGATGCAGGATGCGGCCGCCCGCAAGCTCGTCGAGTGGATGATCCTGCGCCAGGACGACAACGGCATCGACTTCGACCGTTACGCGACCTTCATCCGCTACAATCCGAGCTGGCCCAGCCTCTCGCTGCTGCGCAAGCGCGCCGAGAGCGCGCTGTGGCGCGAGCGCCGCAACAATTCGACCGTGCGCGCGTTCTTCCAGGACGCCAAGCCGGCGAGCGCCAAGGGCCGCTTCGCGCTCGGGCGCATCATGGCGATGCAGGGCGACCGCGCCGGCGGCGAAGCCCAGGTTCGCGAGGGCTGGCGCACCGAAGCGTTTCCCGAAGAGGTCGAAACGCAGGTGCTCGAGGAGTTCCCCAACGTGCTCACCCGCGCCGATCACAAGGCGCGCATGCATCGGCGCCTCTACGCCAAGGATTTCACCGCGGCGCTGCGCACGGCGCGCCGGCTCGGCGATGCGGAAGTCGACATCGTCAAGGCCTACGCGGCCGTCATCGGCAAGTCCGACAAGGCGGGCGGACTGCTCGACGCGGTTCCGGCGGAGGCGCGCCAGGACGCGGCCTTCATGCTCGCGCGCGTCCAGTGGCTCATGCAGAAGGACCGGGTGGCGGACGCCGGCCGGGTGGCGCTCGCCGCGCCGCACGAGGCGGCGCAGGTGCACGACGCGGACGAATGGTGGCGCGTGCGCCGCATGCTCGCGCGCAAGCTGCTCGACGCGGGCGACGTGGAGACCGCCTACAAGGTCGCGCGCGACGCCGCGGTTCCCGCCGGCGAGAACTATCGCGCCGATCATTATTTCATGGCCGGCTGGATCGCGCTGCGCTTCCTCCACGATCCGGCGACCGCGCTCGCCTATTTCGCGCGCATCCCGCACGGCATCACCAACCCGATCGCGCTGGCGCGCGCGGGCTATTGGCAGGGCCGCGCCGCCGAGGCGCTCGGCCGGAACCAGGAGGCGCGCGCCCATTACGAGGCGGCGGCGCGCCATCCCACCGCCTATTACGGACAATTGGCGCGCGCGCGGCTCGGCATCGCCGAGATGGCGCTGCGCCGGCCGCCCGAGCCCGACGCCGCGGCCCGCGCCGGCATGGCCAACAACGAGGTCGTGCGCGCGACCGAGATCCTCTACGCCATCGGCGAGCGCGACCTCGTCATCCCGGTGGTGGCCGATCTCGCCGAGCGCGGGGTCGACGTCGCGACGTTGCTCGGCCTTGCCGAACTGACCGCGAAGCGCGAGGACGCGCGCGCCATGCTGCTGCTCGGCAAGGCGGCGCTCGGGCGCGGCTTCGCCTTCGACCACTACGCGTTTCCCAACGTCGGCGTGCCGCACTACACGCCGGTCGCGCCCGACATCGAGCGCAGCATGGCCTACGCGATCGTGCGCCAGGAGAGCGAGTTCAACCAGCGCGACGTCTCTCCCGCCAACGCGGTCGGCCTGATGCAGGTCACCCCGGAGGCCGGGCGCGACACCGCCAAGCGCTTCGGCGTCGCCTATGACTGGAAGCGCATGGTCAACGACGCGGTGTACAATTCGCAGATGGGCGCGGCGGAGCTCGCCGGCCTCATGCAGGACTACCGCGGCTCCTACATCCTCACCTTCGCCGGCTACAATGCCGGGCGCGGGCGCGTGCGCGAATGGATCGGCCGCTTCGGCGACCCGCGCGATCCCAAGGTCGACCCGATCGACTGGGTCGAGCGCATCCCGATCTCCGAGACGCGCAACTACGTCCAGCGGGTGATGGAGAACCTGCAGATCTATCGCGTGCGCTTCGGCGCCAGCAGCCGTCTCACCATCGAGGCGGACATCCGCCGCGGCGCGGTCGGCAATTGATTCTATTGCGGCGCGCTCATTTGCCTGCCGTCATCCCGCGCCTCACCTCTCTGCGACCTCATGTTGAGGAGCCCGAGCCGGCGAGCCCGCTCATTGGGTTCGTTCTGCCAAAAGCGTTAGGCGCCCATTGGGTTCGTTCTGCCAAAACGATGACCGGAGGAGCGTTGGGTTCGTTCTGCCAAGGCCTCCAGGCTTTTGCGTTGGGTTCGTTCTGCCAAACGAACGCGGATGCGATGCGATGATCTGATCGGCGGTACGCGCCATTGATTCCGCATTGATCCGATCAATGACCCGGGGTCGAGGCAGGGGTATCGCATTTGGCTCCTCTTCAACTCTCCCCTTGCGGGAGAGGTCGGCGAGCGAAGCGAGCCGGGTGAGGGGGCGTCGGAGGAATGCGCGCGCTCACGGACGCCCCCTCACCCCAACCCTCTCCCGCCACGCGCGTAAAGAACGCGCGCGGAGGAGAGGGAGTCGCGGGTCGCGAGCGCGCCAAATCACTTAGGATTTGCACGATATACTATTTCGATTTTGACTGTCAAGCCCTTTTTCACCCAACCCGCCGGAGGCCGACGTTCGCGGGCACTGCGGATTCGCCGCACTGAAAACGTTGAACAAATTTGAATTCGTTCTGCCAAAAAATAAGCTGAGGTTATAGGCGCGGCCGTCCTCCCTTGCTCCTCTGCCCGCTTCCCTTATGCTCGCCGCATGAACATCGTCGAGAAGGAGCCGGCGGAAACGACGCCGGCGGCCGCGCCGGGCGCGGTCGTGGCCGTGGAGGCGAGGAGTCTGAGCGTCACGGCGCCGGACGGCCTGAGACTGCACGTGCGCGAGCACGGGCCGCGCTTCGCGTCGGCCCTGCCGGTCCTCTGCCTGCCGGGTCTCGCCCGCACGGCGGAGGATTTCGACGAGCTGGCGAAGATGCTGGCGGGCGACGCGATCGAGCCGCGCCGCGTGCTCGCCCTCGACTATCGCGGCCGCGGGCAATCCGACTACGACCGCGATCCCCGCCGCTACAGCCTGCAGGTCGAGCTGCACGACGTGCTCGCCGTCATCACCGCGCTCGAGCTCGCGCCCGCGGTCTTCGTCGGCACCTCGCGCGGCGGCATTCTCGCCATGCTGCTGGCGGCGGCGCGGCCGGCCGCGATCGCCGGCGTCGTCCTCAACGACATCGGTCCGGTGATCGAGCCGCAGGGCCTGATGCGCATCAAGGGCTACGTCGGCAAGCTGCCGACGCCGCGCACGTTCGAGGAGGGCGCCGAGATCCTGCAGCGCATCGGCGCCGGCCAGTTTCCCAAGCTCGACCGCGACGGCTGGCTGCGCCAGGCCAGGCTCCTGTGGAAGGACGAGAACGGCCGCATGCTCACGCGCTACGACCCGCAGCTCGTCAAGACGCTCGAGCAATTCGACCTCGAGCGGCCGCTGTCCCCGCTGTGGAACGAGTTCGCCGCGCTCGCGCGCACGCCCCTGATGGTGATCCGCGGCGCCAATTCCGACATCCTCTCCGCCGACACCGTCAAGGCCATGCGCTCGCGTCATCTCGACATCGACGTGGTGGAGGTGCCCGACCAGGGCCATGCGCCGCTGCTGGTCGAGCCCGAGGTGCTCGGGCGGATCGCCGCCTTCATCGGCCTGTGCGACCTCGGCCGGCGGGATTGAGCGGCTCATCCCTCCCCCGCAAGCGGACGCAAGCGGGGGAGGGATTCGCAGAGGTCGCCGCCGATCCCTCCGCCTTCACTGCCTTTCATGGGAGGGATGAGTGACCGGACGCGCGCTCGTCGCCGCCATGTGCCTCGGCCAGGTCGGCAACCTGCTGCCGCACGTGGTCGTTCCCGCCGTGATGGCCCAGCACCTGATGCCGCTGTGGGGGCTCGGCGGCGCCGAGGCCGGGCTGATGGCGAGCGCCTATGCGTTCGGCTACATGCTGGCGGTGCCGGTGCTCACGACGCTGACCGACCGCGTCGACGCGCGGCTGATCCTGCTCGCCGGCTCGACCGCGAGCGGCTTGGCCACCATCGCGTTCGGGCTGTTCGCCGACGGACTGTGGTCGGCGGCCGCGCTGTGGGGATTGGCCGGCATCGGCTTCGCCGGCGCCTATATGCCCGGCCTCAAG
>DASPZC010000437.1:0-20883 GCA_035636455.1 Xanthobacteraceae bacterium | reverse complement strand
ATGGCGCCTTGTCCCTCGAATCAAAATTCGGAAAAAATTTCCAGATATACCAATATGTTCGCGCTGTAGTTCGAATCTCTCCGAGCGCGCCAGCTACGCCATGGCACGCCACGGCACCACAGCGTAGCCGTTACTGCGCCGGCGTTCGCCCGCGGCCAGGGGGCCGCCGATCCGCCGATCCGCTTGACGTACCACGTGAAGCGTTGTAGGCTCACCAAGTGATCCGCTCGTGGGGCAATTCGGCGACGCGTCGACTTTTCGAATCCGGCAAGTCCCGATTTCGCGCTCTCGATACCGAATCGGCGCTGGAGCTGTTGGCAATCTTGAACGCGGCCGAACGACTGGATCACATCAGCCCGCTTAAGAGCATCGGGCTGCACCCGCTCAAGGGCAACCGAAGAGGCCAATGGGCGATCACGGTCAACGGGCCGTGGCGCATTTGCTTTCGCTTCAAAGGCGGCGATGCCTATGAGGTAGAAATTGTAGATTATCACTGAGGAGCAGCAATGGTTCCGATCCATCCCGGCCGTATCCTGAGACGCGAGCTGAACGCACGGCGGCTCTCGGCCAATGCACTGGCACGGGCGTTGCGTGTGCCATCAGGCCGTATCGTCGATATACTAAACGGCAAACGCTCGGTCACGGCTGAGACCGCGCTGCGCCTCGGCCGTTATTTCGGCAATGCTCCGCAATTCTGGATCAACCTGCAGGCTCAGTACGATCTCGCCGTCGCCATGCGCGATGTTGGCCGGCTTGTGGAGCGCGAAGTCCAGACAGCCGCGTGATCGGGCGGCTCGCCGGGTCTGTTCTCTCTTCCAGGTTCATCCTTTGGGTCGCCCTGAGATTGACCGGCCAGCGCTATCGAGGCGCAGTGAAGATCGCAGGGCGTCGCAGATTTGCCGGTTGGAGCGCGTGGCGGGCTGCGGCATCATAGCGCGACGGCGAAGCAATAGTGCCCAGTTTCATCGACGGTGGCGCGCCACTGGACGCCAGAACATCGCACGGTGACCTCCAGGCGTCCGTTCCCGCGCTAACATTCTCCGCGAAATGACGACTTCATCGACGGCTTGCAAGCTCCCGACGCCGAGCCCGACCCCCCTCCTCTTCCATTTTTTGGAATTCTGTGCCAATGCTGGTGAATGATCGTCATCGGCGCGGAGGTGGTCGAAGCCTTTTTCGCGAACCACACCGGCCATAAGGGGATCAAGGCGGCGCGATCGCAATACGATGCCTGGCTCGCCATCGCGGGCCAAGCTCAATGGCGAAATCCGGAGGATGTGAAGGCCTCGCATCCGAAGGCGAGCATTCTCAAAGGCGGCCGCGTGGCGTTCAACATCAAGGGCAACGACTACCGATTGGTTGCGGCCGTACAGTACCAAGCTGGCGTTCTGGTGATCCGGTTCTTCGGGACGCATGCCGAGTATGACGGGATCGATGCGGAGAGAGTCTGATGGATGCAACTCTGGTTTTGATTGACAGCGATGCGGAACTAGCCCGCGCCCGAGCACTCGTTGATCGGCTATGGGGCTCGAACGATCCAGTCGACCTTGCGCGTCTCCAGGCGCAGGCGCGCCTGATCGCCGCATATGAAGAGACTAAGTGGCCGCGGCGGCCGCCGCGCACAGCCGAGATGATACGCTATCTCATGGATCAGCATGGCCTCACACGGGCCGACTTGGTGCCGATTCTCGGCACGCCGAGCCGCGTGAGTGAGGTCCTACGGGGCAAGAAGGGGCTCAGCATGACGATGGTGCAGCGCCTGCGCGCCCGATTCCGCGTGCCGGCCGAATTGCTCCTTCCACCGCCGAAGGCGTCGGGCCGTGGCTCGGCGAAGCGAGCCGCAGCCTGACCGCAACAGGACACGGACCTCGGGCGTCCAGCCGGCACTTTTTGACAGCCCGGGCCGTGTGCCTCCAAGCGCGGACACGGAGGCCCGCATGGACGATGTGATCAGTAAGCTGACACCTGATCAGGCGTTGCAGATTGTCGAGCGGCTGACCCGGAAAGGAGGCAAGATTCGAGAAGCCGTGGTCACCGAGGCGATGAACATCTTAACGGAAATAGATGTCGCTGAAACAGCTGATGAGGTTTTCAATGGTCTTGGCTCAATCGATGTACAGGAGTGCTGGGACCGGTCGGGCAGTTCTCGCGACGGCTATACGTCGCCCGATGAAGCGGCGGCTGAGATCATTGACGAAGAGCTTCAGCCGTTTCTCGACCAGATCGAACGCTATCATGAATTGCGGATGTTCGAGCAGGAAGCTGCCTATTGCATGGCCGTGATTCTGGGAATTTACCGCTACGAGCGAGAGTCAAAGTCGGAGTTCACGGCATGGTCTGCGGACGTTCCAAGCGAATGCGCCGGCTTTCTCCTGGACAACTGGCGAAAGCGAAATCGTGACCCAGCGCGCCTCGACGCGATGCACGAGTTCATCCGCGAGCGTTGTCCGGAGTGGGCCAAATGGCTGAATGACACGAAGGCTTGAGCATGGTCGTTGTGAAGCGGCTGTTTCGTTATGCGGCCCATTTTCTCAATTCAAGGGAAGCTTCATTGCCGGCCGAGCGTGGAGCCTTCGGCGTAGTGTATTCGAGGAGCTGCGGGCGAATAGGGCGTTGCTCTTCGCAGGTTCGGATAGTGCATCATGGCGCGATTGCGAACGAGTAGTGACCATCTTCGTCGGCCGTGGCGCGCCACCTTACGATTTTGAACGACCCTGTGCGATCTCGTGGCCATTCCAGCGCGCGGCCACGCGAATTCTCGGCACCTCGCCGATGCGGGCCGTACCGGGCACAGATTGCGATTTGAGTGCGACGGTGTCGTCGGGAACGGAACTCGGCCGCTCACCCGAGCACCGTGCCCCGAAAAAGATTCCGCTTGGGCTTTCCTGGATTTCCGGTTATATAACCGGAGATAATTCCAATGAAGCCCGGAGCAGGTCCTATGGCCAGCAAATCCCAGCGCAAGGCGACCCGCGCGCACCGTCGTCGCGCGGCGGCACGCGGTCTCGTGCGCGTTGAGGTTCAGGCGCCCAAGAAGGATGCCGGCCTCATCCGCGCGTTGGCCGAGACGCTGCGCAGCAAGGTCGAACAAGCCGAGGCGCTGCGATCTACGCTGGCCAAAGCCCTGATGCATTCCGAGGTGAAGACTGCCTTCGACATCTTTGGCTCGCAGCTTCCCGATGAGGCCTTCGCCGGCGTTTTTGACCAGCCGCGCCGACGGGATTGGCGCGAGGTTGATCTGTGAAATTCCTGCTCGACACGAACATCATTTCCGAAATCCGCAAGCGTGACCGAGCCCACCCGAACATTGTCCGTTGGGTCGCGCACACCCCTGTCGAGGAGATCGGGACGAGCGTCCTGGTGCTCGCCGAAATCCGTCGCGGCATCGAGCTCAAACGGCGGAGCGATCCGGAACAGGCCAAATCGCTCGATCGATGGTTCTCGCAAATGCGGACCGGGCTGCGGGATCGCGTCCTGCCCATCGACGAGCCGGTCGCGGAAGCCTGGGCGCTGTTGGGAATTCCCAATCCTCCCCTGCCTCTGATCGATGGACTCCTTGCGGCAACCGCCAAAGTCCATGGCCTGACACTTGTGACCCGCAATGTCGCGAACATTGCCGTAGCGGGCGTGTCGCTGCTCGATCCGTTTTCCGCATGACGGGGAATTCCGGCAGAGAGCACCCTCGCGAACGACTCTCCTTTCGTCATGTCATCTGCTGATGATCGCCTGCGATCCGCGTCGCGCCGCCCCCCCCGGCGGGATGGCTGCGCGGCTCACCCGACTATTTCCCCGCCCAGCGATTGAGCGCGAACGCGGCGGCGCTCACGGCGATGCTCAGCGAGATCAGGATCAGGCCGAGGCCGAGCGCGAGCGACAGCTCGCCCTTGCTGGTCTCGAGCGCGATCGCCGTCGTCATGGTGCGGGTGCTGCCGCGGATGTTGCCGCCGACGATCAGGATCGCGCCGACCTCGGCGATGGCGCGGCCGAACGCGGCGAGGAACGCGGTGAGCAGCGACTCGCGGCCGATCACGAACAGCTCGCGGATGGCGCGCGCGACCGACGCGCCGTCGACGCGGAGCACGTCGCCGTACTCGCCCCACAGCGCCGCGGTCGCGCGATGCACGAGCGCGACCACGATCGGGGTCGCGAGCACGGTCTGGGCGAGCACCATGGCGGCCGGCGTGAACAGGATGCCGAAGGCGCCGAGCGGGCCCGAGCGCGAGAGCATCAGGTAGAGCAGCAGTCCGACCACGACCGGCGGAAGCCCGAGCAGCGCATTGGCGACGACGACGATGGCTTGGCGGCCGCGAAACCGGGTGACCGCGAGCGCGGCGCCCGCCGGCGCGCCGATCATGAGCGCGATCATGGTCGCCGACAGGCTGACCTTAAGCGACAGCGCCACGATGCCGATCAGCTCGGGGTCGAAGCCCGCGATCAGGCGACAGGCGGCAATAAATGCTTGGCCGAGATCGTGCATGCGGCCTGCTTATCATCGATCGCAAGCGGCCGGCCACGGAATCTCGGCCGCCTTGCGGGTCCGCCTCGAACGCACAATTCTTCGCGAGCGATGTCGCCCGGTCGCGCGCCGGCGATATAATGGCGGGCGCCGCGTCGCCCGCGGCCTTGCGGAGGAACAGATGAAACACCACTGGCCGATCGTCGCGGCGTCGGTCCTCGCGCTCGCGACCGTCGATGCGACGCTCGCGGCCGCAAAGCATCGCCACCACGCCGCGCGCCACGTGCACGCCGCGCCCGTCATGGTGGGGCACGCGCCGGCGTTCGAGCCCCCGCGCATGATCGAGGTGCGGCCCGGCGTCATCATATCGAGCTGGGACTGCATCACCGACGAAGGCTACGGGCGCTGGCGCCCGTGCGGCGCCGGCAAGCGCTGATCCGCGGCTCCTCCGATCCCGGCGGCCTGCTCGGGACCGCGGTGCCGCCCCAGTTGCGCCGCGACCGCGCTGCTTTATTGTCCCCGGCCGCTTGAGCATTTTCGGCAGATCGCACGAGGGGAGGATGAGGATGAAGACCACGTTGCGCGGCGGCGCGCTCGCATTGGGCCTGCTCGGGTTTTTGGCCGGCGTTCCGGCGTTCGCCGCCGACCCGCTCGGCACGTGGCTCACCGAGAACGGCCGCTCCCGGGTGCGGGTCAGCGATTGCGGCGGCGCCGTGTGCGGCACGATCATCTGGCTCAAGGAGCCGAACGATCCGGACACCGGCAAGGCGAAGACCGACAAGAACAACACCGACGAGTCCAAGCGCAGCCGGCCGCTGATCGGCGTCGCCATCGTGCTGAGCATGAAGCCGAACGGGGCCGACAAATGGTCCGGGCAGGTCTACAGCCCCGAGGAGGGCAAGGTGTTCAGCGGCAATCTCACCCTGCAGGGCGCGAACGCGCTGCGCCTCGAAGGCTGTGCGCTCGGCGGCCTGATCTGCAAGGGCCAGACCTGGACGCGCGCGAACTGAGCGCACTCACTCGGCCGGCACGACCTCGCTCTCGCGCCGTCCGCGCAGCGGGCGCTCCTCCATGGCGAACAGCAGGAGCAGGCCGGCCGCGAGAAGGGCCGCCGCGGCGATGAAGACCCAGCGAAACACCTGGGCGAAATCGCCGCCGGCGAATTGGTCCGTCTGCAGCGCGAGCGTCTCGAGGGTGACCCCGGCATGGCCGGCGCCGCCGGCCCCGCCGAGCACGATCGCGCCGAACGCCGCGACGATCAGCGCGCCGCTGAGCTGGCGGAAGAAGTTCATCGCGCCGGTCGCGGTCCCGAGCTGATAGGGCAGCACCGCATTCTGCACCGACACGGTGGTGACCGGGAACAACGCGCCCATCCCGGTGCCGACGAGGCCGAGCGCGGTGCACACCACGGCGAGCGGGAGGCCGGCCGGCTCCGCCGCCAGCAGGGCGAGCGCGGCGATCGCCAGCGCCAGCCCGACGAACGGCACGCGTTTGTAATGGGGAAGCCGCGACATGTAGCGGCCCGCGGCGGTCGAGCCGATGACGGTCCCGCCCATCAGCGGGATCAAGGCCAGGCCCGATGCGCTGGCGGACAGGCCGAGCACGATCTCGAAATAGAGCGGCACGAAGATCGCGAGCCCGATCATGGTGCCGAACACGCACGACACCGACGCGGTGCCCATGCCGACCACCGGGTTGGTGAGCACCGAGAGCGGCAGGAACGGCTCGCGCGCGGTCATCAGCCGGATCACGAACAGCGTCCACAGCGATCCCGAGGCCGCGAGCAGCGCCAGGATCTGCGCCGAGCTCCACGGGTAGCGCGTGCCGCCCCAGGTCAGCGCGAGCAGCAGCACGACCGTTGCCGCCATCATCAGGCCGGCGCCCGCGAGGTCGAGCCGGTGCGGCCGCTCGTGTCGCGGTAGCCGCTTGAGCACCCGGTTGGTCATCAGGAAGGCGACAAGCCCGATCGGCAGGTTGATCCAGAAGATCAGCGACCAGTGCAGGTGCTCGGCGAAGAACCCGCCGAGCACCGGGCCGCCGATGCTCGAGGCGGCGAACACCATGCCGATATAGGCCTGGTAGCGCCCGCGCTCGAGCGGCGAGACCACGTCGGCGACGATCGTCTGCGCGAGCGAAAGCAGCCCGCCGCCGCCCACGCCCTGCAGCGCGCGGGCGAGCGCCAGCGCCGTCATGCTGGGCGCCAGCGCGCAGCCGACCGAGGCCGCGGCGAAGATCGATATGGCGACGAGCAGCATGGCGCGGCGGCCGTGGATGTCGCTGAGCTTGCCGTAGAGCGGCGTCGCCGCGGTGGCGGTCAGCAGATACGCCGTGACGACCCACGACAGGTTCTCCACATCGGCGAACGCGCGCCCGATTGTCGGCAGCGCCGTGGCGATGATGGTCTGGTCGAGCGCGCCGAGGAACATCGCCAGCAGGATGCCGAGCACGATGGCGCGGATTTCGGCGTGGGCAAGCGGGGGATGCTCGGCGGTGGGCGCAGGCGGGGGATTCATCAGCGCGCGGATCCTGGGACGTAATCGACAGGCGGCGCCGGGAGCCGGCGCCGCCCTGACCAAGCATGCAAAATCGTTGGCGGGACAGCGGATTTCAACCCGCCCGCAAGCAGGGCAGGTATGAGGAGAACGCCCCGTTTGCGCGAGGTTACGGGCGCGGCGTGGTAACGGCGGCCGTCACCGGCTCGATGGTGGTCTGCTGGCTCAGCGCCATCTGCCAGCGGCCGTCGCGGCGCACCCACAGGCGGGTGACCCGGTAGGCCGGCCGCTGGCCGTCCGCGTAGGCGTGGTTGGCGGTCATCAGCGCGCTGTCGCCGAACACGAAGAGCTGCATCGCGGTCAGCTCGCCCACCCGGGTCGGCGTCCCGCTCTCCTTCTGCTTCTCGATGAACGCCACCCGGTCGGCCTTGACCCGTGGCGTCGAGTTCGAGCGATAGACCACGAACTCGTCGGCGATGTGCCGCGTCCACGCCTCGGCGTCGTTGCTGGTCACGGCGGTCTCGATCGCCTGGAACGCCGCCACGATGTCCTGCTCGGCCGGGGTCTTCGGTTGGTAGGGGACGCGCTTGCACGGATTGCCGCACGCGGCCGGCGCCGCCGGGCTGACGCCGGCCAGCGGGGCCGTTTCCGTCCCGATCGGGTTGTCGTGATAGGCGAGCGCGCGCCAGCCGGGGCGGCGCTTGAGCCACACGTGCACGAAGAAGGTGCCGCCCTTGGCGGAGAGGCCGCTGGTGCCGGTCACGACGGCGATCCGGCCGTAGCGGCGCACCTTCACGTCCTCGGCGTCGGCGGCGCCGGCGAAGGAGGCCGGGTCGAGCACGACCAGCGGCTTGGCGAGGCTGCGCCCGGTCCGATCCGTATGGGCGAAGCGCCGATCGAGCAGGATGTTGGCGGCGATCTTGTCGCCGCCCGCCAGCGCCCGGCGCAGGCTCTGGTCGGCCGAGAGCACCGCCTGATCCGTGTCGGCTGCGCCCGCCTTGCTCTTTTGCGCCGCCCAGGTCTGGGCGGCCCAGATGCCGGCCGCCACCGCTGCAACCGCAATCGCTCCGGCGATAAGCCGCCTCATGTTTGCTCCGCGACCTCAGGCTCGGATCAATGCGAGCACAATACGCGCAGCGTCGGCCGCCCGGCAATCGGCCAAACGCCGCGGGCCGCGGTTTTTTGCTTCTTGGTTGCCGCTTAGCTTGCCGCGACCTTGGCGCCGACCGGGCAGCTGACCCCGGTGCCGCCGAGGCCGCAATAGCCGAACGGATTCTTGGCGAGGTATTGCTGGTGATAATCCTCCGCGTAGTAGAACGGCGGCGCGTCGAGGACCTCGGTCGTCACCGGGCCGTAGCCGCGCTTGGCGAGCGCGCCCGCGTACATGGCCTTGGAGGCCTCGGCGGCGGCGCGCTGCGCGGCGCTGGTGACATAGATGCCGGAGCGGTATTGCGTGCCGGCGTCGTTGCCCTGGCGCATGCCCTGGGTCGGATTATGGCTCTCCCAGAACGTCCTGAGCAGCCTGTCGTAGGAAATTTTCGCCGGGTCGTAGACGACCAGCACGACCTCGTTGTGCCCGGTGCGCCCGCTGCACACCTCCTCGTAGGTCGGATTGGGCGTGTGGCCAGCCGCATAGCCGGCGGCGGTGACGAAAATGCCGTCGCCCAGCTCCCAGAATTTGCGCTCGGCGCCCCAGAAGCAGCCGAGGCCGAAGACGGCGGTCTCGTAGCCTTCGGGAAACGGTCCCTTGAGCGGCCGGCCGTTGATGAAATGGTGGCTCGCGGTCGGGATCGGCGTCGGCCGCCCCGGCAAAGCGTCGCCGGCCTTGGGCATGTCGAGGCTTTTCTTGAACATGAACATGGGCGATCTCCTCGCTGGACCCGGCTCAATATAATCCCGTTGGCGGCGCGGCGCAGCCGCGGCCGTCATCACATCCCGGCCACCGAGGCGGGCGGGCCGGTCACGAAACGGGGAGGAGCGCATGTTCCGGCGAAGTGGGTACCGGTTCGCCGATAAGAACATGCGCCATTCAAAGGGTTTCAGTCGCGGCCGTAGCCGATCAGCGGCGGCTTCTTGCGGCCGAGCAGGACCAGCAGCGCGCCGAGCACGCCGAGCACCACCCAGGTTGGCTGCTGCAGCAGCGTCTGCATCACCGGGTCCCACAGCCACACGGCGACGTGGCGCTCGATCGCCGGCTGCAGCAGCAGGAGGCTGTTCTGGTGGATGGCGAACCAGGTCTCCCCCAGCGGCTTGAACTGCACCGCCCCGGCGGCGATCGAGGTGGTGCCGTCGATGACCAGCGCGACGAACGCGCCGGCCAGGCACCACAGCCCGAGGAAGCGCAGGATGAATCGCATGAACTCAACCGTGCCGGACGGCGGGGGAGGATCGACCGGCCCACATATGGATATACCGGCAGGGAGGGCAAGCCCAAGGCCGCGTAGGCCGCGTAGGCCGCGTAGGATGAATTGAGCCCTTGCGAAACCCATCGTCTTCCGCTGGCCCGCAACCAACGCTGCCGCCAAAGATGACGCGCCCCGCATCGCGATGGGATTGCGCCCGCTTGCGCGGGCGTCAACCCATCCTCCGGACGGCCCTTTGCTTGTCAGTGGCCCAGCCTTGGTATAGTTCGGCCGCGTCTGCTTGCACGCCGCGCGACGGCATCGCGCGATCGGGAGGGATGGCCGAGTGGCTTAAGGCGCACGCTTGGAAAGCGTGTATACGGGAAACCGTATCGTGGGTTCGAATCCCACTCCCTCCGCCAGACTGGCACCCTTGCTTGTGCTGGGAATTCCTCGGGGACGCGCTGCAAGACGCGATCAACCGCAGCGACGTGCGGCCCGCGTATCTGGGTGAGAGGATGGGGCTCAATCAAATCCGGGAGCGATGATGGACGAAGTGCAGTTCCTGTTTGCGTCTGAACCAGCAAGTGGAAACAGATAGACGCGCACGGTCTCGTTCGCGCTCAGGCGCTCACGCCCCGATCGCTGATCGCCTATGGCATCAACCCGGCGACGCAGGTCCCGGGCCGGGCGGCGGGCTGCTGCTTGAACTTGTGGGTTTTAGGAGCGGGGGGAGCACGCCGTTTGTCAGGTCTTCAAGGGCCCAGCGCAGTTCGTCGATACGCTCGATCCAGACCGCATCGGCGCCGATATCTTCCAGGTAGTTGGCTAGGCTCTCGATGGCCCAGACGTACCTTTCTCTGGTGCGCTCCGGGGTTTCCGGAATGTCCGGGGTGGCCTGAAAGGCTTGGCGCAGGCCGTCGAAAAGTTCAGCCTCATTTGTCGAAGCCGCGGCGGCCGCGGTGGCCACGGCGGCCACGGGGGCCACGGCAGGGGGGGCAGCCTGCACCGGCCTGGCGATTTTCCGCGGGCGTCGCGCTGTCACGCTTCGAATATGCCTGGGCATTACCATCTCCGTGTGAAAGCGCCGGCGGTGAAGGCTGGATCCTTGTCGTTGCTGACCGCATGACCGCCCCGGTGGCGCGGCTGTCGCCATCCAGGTACTACCTGAGCGCATGTTCCGGCGAAAGCCTGCCCCGGACTTGATCCGGGGTGGATACCGGTTCGCCGACAAGAACATGCGCCACTCGATAATTCTAGAGCGTGTCCCGATTCCGAAGGAACGGGACATGCTCTGGAGGCCTTGATTGTCGAGGATGGCCGGCCGGCCGGCGCTCAAACCCTTTCCAGATCGCTTTCCTTCACCACGCGGTCGTGCGGCTCGCGCAGGCTCTTGATCCGGTATTGCACCTCGCCGCCGCCATCCGGAAGCTGCCTGACGACCTTGTATTCGCCCTCGGCCGCCGACTTGTGGGGAAAACCGCGGCACAGGCGGACCGTCTGTCCGGACCGAAATCGCTGTGTCATATCTGCTCCGTTTGTTGGCGTCTCGCCGGGCACGTGCGAGGCAGCAAATCATTGCGGGGCTGTCATAGATTGAAGCGGCGCCGCGCCAAGCGACAGGCGTCGTCGCCCGGGGAGCACGTACGGCAAACGTCGGGCCTTACCGCGTACACGGCGCACGACGTCGATACCCCGACATCGCCGACGAGGGCCGAGCAGCGATCGCCATTGCACCGCATGCGCCCCCGTTCGTCGTCGACAAACGCGGGCGGAATTCGCGCGAGATCGGCGTCGTCCTCCAACGAGAATCGCGGCCACTCCGGCGAAAACGCGCAGCATGCGCCGCAAGCCCGGCAGATGGCCGCTCCGTCATCCGGCATCCCGTGGGCGTTCATTCTGATCCTCGGAAGCGGGCACGGCGTTCGCGGCGCGGATTGCCGGCACAAACGAAAAGCCGCCCCTGCAGGGGCGGCTTCAACGTCGCTCAGGCGGGAGCGAGTGTCGTCATTTCTGACAGCCTAGACGGCCTGGATATTGCCGACGGCGATCTTGCCGGTGCGGCGGTCTTCCTGGGTGTCGAAGGCGACCTTTTGACCCTCGTTGAGACCGCGCATGCCGGCGCGCTCCAGCGCGGTGGCGTGGACGAACACGTCCTTGCCGCCGTCATCGGGTTGGATGAATCCGAAGCCCTTCTGGCCGTTGTAGAACTTTACGGTGCCTGTGTTCATGGAGATATCCTTTCACTGGCGTAGGTACACGTGAGCCCGTGCCGCGCAGCAGCGTGGCCCGAGCCCGGCTTATCGATGTTTGGAGGAGGTCTGAACGTGCGCCCAGCGAGTCAGCGAAGGCGAAACGGCCTGATGGTCCGGCCAAATGTCGATGGCCGCTACTTAGACCATGCGGATGCCTTTTGCAAGTCCGGCCGCGACTGGGTTCCCGGCGTCGCGGGCGATTTCCTGAACTTGCCCCTTGACAATATGTGTTATGTCGCATATACCCTTTATCACGATCAATCTTGCGGGACATGCCCGGCAACGGCATCCCGTGAATCCCCCTGATCGGGGCGGCACCAAACCGCTTCGAGGCGCGGGAGAAGTGTGACCGGTGGGCCGCCTGTAAATATCAGGAAAAATACAAGTGGTGTGGCTGGACCAGGCGACCCGATGACCGCGGACCGGCCGGATGAGCCGCTTGGCCTCTCCTTCGTCTCGCCGCTTATGACATCAATGCCGGACAATGGAGGATCGATAGCGCAGCGTTGGCGCGATGGGTGGCGAAATCCGAGTGAGGAGCAGGGCCTCCACCACCGGGCCGAGATCGAGAAGCGGTGGCCGATCATCCGCGCGGCGAACATCAAGGTCGAGTGAAGTTGGCACAACGAACCCAACGAGTCCGTAGCTGGCGACCAGCAAACACCGCCCTCATGGTGAGGAGCGCCCGAAGGGCGCGTCTCGAACCATGGACGCGCTCCCATCCTTCGAGACGCGTCGCTTCGCGACGCTCCTCAGGATGAGGTCCTTCAAAAAATCAGTAGGGTGGGCAAAGGCGCGAAGCGCCGTGCCCACGTGCGGGCTTCAAGAACGCGTGGGCACGCCGCGTTCCACGGCTTTGCCCACCCTACGCATCTCGCGATTCGAAACCGTTGGAACATGCTGTAGGTTTGGCAGAACGAACCCAATGACGATGCTGCGTCATAGTTTGGCAGAACGAACCCAATGAGGATGCCGAGTTAGGTTTGGCAGAACGAAGCCAACCCCCGGCTGATCAACTCGGCGCTGGTTACCTCTCCCCGCTTGCGGGGAGAGGTCGACGCGCGAAGCGCGTCGGGTGAGGGGGCGTTCAAAGTGTTCGCATTTCCGCGGAGGCCCCCTCACCCCGACCCTCTCCCCGCAAGCGGGGAGAGGGAGCCCGCGCCTCACAGCATCACGAGGCCGAGGTGGGCGGCCTTCGCCACCGCTTCGGTGCGGCTGTCGGCGTCGAGCTTGGTGAGGATGGCGGCGACGTGGAATTTTGCCGTGTGAAACGAAATCCCCAGGCGCCGGGCGATGGTTTTGTTGGAGGCGCCGGCGGCCAGCGCGGCCAGCACGTCGCGCTCGCGCGCGGTGAGCGTTACCTCGGCACCATGCGTCTCGTCGGGCGCCGCGACCCAATTCAACCGGTCGCCAGGCGCGTCCGTCAGCACCGCGTCGATGCGATCGGGATCGATCGTGTGCATCGCCTCCGCGCTCTCGGCGACGCCGACGACCGTGATGGCCGCCGCGCCCTCGAGCGCGCGGGCAGTCCGGCTGCGCAGCACCGGATCGGCTATGCAGATCGCCACCCGCACCGAGGCTGGTTGAACAGCGGCATCTTGGGTGGCGGGCTCGCGCCGTCGAGCCGCGGCAATAGCTGCCATGCGATGGAGAACTCCTAAGCCAGCGGCCGCTCGCCGATGACGATTTTCGCGGCGACCGGCGCGCCGCCGCGCAGCAGCTCGAGATCGACCGTGTTGCCGACGCTGTCCGGCCCGAGCAGCCGCACGATCTCGCGCAGCCGGCCGACCGGCTTGGCGTTCCATGTCGTGACGATGTCGCCGAGAAGCAAGCCGGCCCGCGCCGCCGGCCCGTCGGGATCGATGCTGGCGATGAGAATTCCGCGCGTGCCGGCGTCCGGCTCCGCGCCGGCCCGCCCAAGATGCACGTGCTGCAGGCCGGCGCCGAAATAGCCGCGCACCGCATGCCCCTTCGCGAGCAGCTGGTCGACGGCGCGGTCGATGGTCGAGGTGGGGATCGCCAGCGGCCGCCGGCGCGGCCCGAACACGGTCATGCCGACGACGCGTCCCTCAATGTCGACGAGCGCGCCGCCGACGCCGCGCGGGCTCAGGTTGAGGTCGAGCCGCAGCAGCGCGTCGATGGTGCCGCCGCGCACGCTGCTCCAGGCGCCGCCCGCGTACGCCACCATGCCGAAGCTCGCGACCGGTGCGCCCTGGTGGCTGCCGACCGCGAGCACCATCTGGCCGGCGCGCGCCGGCGCATCGGCTGTCGCGGCAACCGGCACGTCGCCCGCGTCGATGCGCAGCACGGCAACGTCGGTGCTGGGATCGCGCCCGGCGAGCGAAGCGGCCACCTGCCGGCCGCCCGGGAGCGTGACGGCGATGTCCTCGTCCTGCTCCAGCACGTCCTCCGCCGTGACGATGACGCCGGGACGCCAATGGATGCCGCTTGCGGATGAGCGCCGGCCGCTCACGGCGACGGCGCTGCGCGCGGCGTTCTCGACCAGCGCGACGGTCTGGTCGGACAAAGCGACGAGGGGATGCGGCGATGCGCTCATGACAAAATCCTCCGATGGGTCATGGCGCCATATGGGCATGGCGGGCGCGGCGCCGGTACTGGCCGGATGGCGGGGTTGCGCACGAGAATCTTAGCGAGGTCGAAGGCAGGCTCGCGGGTCGCGCGCCTGATACCGGCGCCGGCTTTTTTGCCCGGGCGCCTGGATTTCGCCGGCCGCCGCCCCTACCTCAAATCAGCCTTGATAGTGAGGTCTGGTTTACCGGACGGGCGCATGATGGGCGCCCCGCGGCCCAGCATGCCACGCCGATGAACGCCGTCCTGGTCAAGATCTTCGCCACCGCGCTTGCGCTCAGCCAGGTGACCACCCGGCCGGACGCGGTGAAGACCGAGTTCGACCCGGTGCGCGACCGCGACGAGGTCGTCCAGCTGCTGCGGGACGGCTGCGGCCACGTGCGCAAGGCCTTCGACATCGAGGACATCAATCTCGACGACCTGATCACCACTGCCATGGACGACCCGCAGGCGGCGGCCGGCATCAAGTCGTTCCGCGGGCTCGAGTTCAACAGCCTGCAGGCGGCCTATCGCCAGTTCTGCCGCAACGAGCCGGTCGACGGCGCCATGTTCGACATCGCCGAGGTGGTCGATTTCTACAACAAGGCGGTCGCCGACCTGCCCGACCACACCCGGCTCAAGGGCCTGCGGCTGTCCGGCGTCAGCACCGTCCTCGACACGAGGGGCGAGCGGTTCACCGACGTATTCGAGCCCGACCAGCGGCGCATCTGGGTTCCGATCGACCGGATCCCCGAGCATGTGCGCCGGGCGTTCGTGGCCGCCGAGGACAAGCGCTTTTTTCAACACCACGGCGTCGACGAGCGCGGGCTGATCCGCGCCTTCGTGAGCAACCTGGCGCAGCCGCGGCGGCCCCAGGGCGGCTCGACCATCACCCAGCAGGTGGCCAAGAACCTGCTGGTGGGCGACGACGTGACCTACGAGCGCAAGATCCGCGAGGTGATCGTCGCCTCGCGGGTCGAGCGGACCCTCGGCAAGGCGGACATCCTCGAGCTCTATCTCAACTCGATCTATCTCGGCCGCGGCTCGTGGGGGGTGGAACTCGCGGCGCGCAGCTATTTCGGCAAATCCGTCGCCGCGCTCACCCTTGCGGAAGGCGCGTTCCTGGCCGGATTGACCAAAGGGCCGAACTATTTCGGCCCGGACCGCCATCCCGAGCGGGCGCAGGAGCGGCTCGCCTATGTGCTCAACCGCATGCGCGAGGACGGCACGATCACGCCCGAGCAGATGAAAGAGGCGGCGGGCGGCGCGCTCAAGCTTGCCGCCTACGACCGCCCGCGCCGGGACGCCGGCTTCCACTTCATCGACCATCTCGGCCGCGAGGCGAAGTCGCTCGCCGGCATCGAGAGCCTCACCGCCACGTCCTATACTGTGCGCGCGACCATCAATCCCGGCCTGCAGCGGGCGGCCGAAGCGGCGCTGCAGGAGGGCCTGGCGCGCTACGAACTCGGCAACGGCCGCGCCCGATTCTCGGGCGCCGAGGCGAACCTCGCCGACGCGGTCAAGCGCATCGAGACCGAGAAGCCCGGGGCGCAGCCGCCCGCCTGGCAGCAGGCGCTCGATGCCGCGCACCTGCCGCTCTACGACGTGCACTGGGCGAGAGCGGTGGTGGTGGACAAGGGCCGCGGCAAGAACAGCGACGCCATCCGGGTGGGGCTGCGCGACGGCCGCATCGTTGCGCTGACCGGCGCGAGCCCCGCGGTTCGGCGCCAGCTCAAGCTCCATGATGTCGTCTATGCGCGCGTCGTCGACGGCAAGCGCGGCGCCCAGGCGGAGCTGCGCGCGCGTCCGGGCGTGCAGGGCGCCGCCCTCGTGCTGGAGAACCGGACCGGCCGCATCCTCGCCATGGTGGGCGGCTTCTCCTACCCGCTCAGCCAGCTCAACCGCGCCACCCAGGCGCGGCGCCAGCCCGGCTCGGCCTTGAAGCCGGTCACCTATCTGGCGGCGCTGCGCAGCGGCCTGCAGCCCAATACGCTGGTGCTCGATACCCCGGTGACCCTGCCGCCGATCGGCAACCAGGATTCGGCGCGCGAGCAGGATTTCTGGACGCCGAGGAACTACGACAGCGGCAGCTCCGGCGTGACCACGCTGCGCCGGGCGCTCGAGAACTCGAAGAACCTGGTGACCGCGCGGCTGCTCGAGGGCGGCATCGATGCGGCGCCGGAGGAGAGCCTCGATCGCATCTGCGAGATCGCCATGGAGGCGCAGCTCTACACCGAATGCGTCCGCTACTATCCGTTCGTGCTCGGCGCGCAGCCGGTGCGGCCGATCGATCTCGCCTCGTTCTATGCGGCCGTATCCAACGAGGGTCTGCGCCCGGCGCCCTATGCGATCGAGGCGATCGAGCGCGACGGACAGGTGGTCTATCAGCATGCGCCGAGCGCGGCCTCGTGGATCGGCGCGGCGGATCACGCCGCCTTCTATCAGCTCAAGTCCATGCTCCAGGGCGTGGTCGAGCGCGGCACCGCGCGCTCCATCCGCCAGCTCTCTCCCTACGTGGCGGGCAAGACCGGCACCACCGATAAGGAGAACGACGCCTGGTTCGTCGGCTTCACCAACGAGGTCACGGTCGCCGTGTGGGTCGGCTACGACAACGCCGACGGCAAACGCCGCACCCTCGGGCCCGGCCAGACCGGCTCCAAGGTGGCGCTGCCGATCTTCACTCCGATCATCGAGGCCGCCTGGACCTATCACGCGCCCAAGACGGTGCTCAGCCCGCCGTCCGACGAGGCCAAGCGCCAGCTCGTCGACCTGCCGATCGATCTCAACACCGGGGACCTGCTCGGGCGCGGCAACCCGCGCGCCTTCGTCGAGCACTTCCGGCTCGATCGCACCGGCCAGCTCGACGACACCCAGCATCGCCTCGTCTCGCGTGACGAAGCCTATGCCTACCGCGGCGATCGCGACCCGCGCGGCGATGGCGAAATGCTCGGCGGCTGGTTCGGCAGTTACGACAGTGGCCGTTTTGGGCAACTGCCGCCCTGGCGCGAACCGCCGCGCACGGCGCAGCCGCAATGGCGCGGCCTGTTCGGCGGCCCGCCGTTCTGGTGGGACGACGAGGCGCGCCGGCGCCCGCGCCGCGTCGATCCGGACTACCCGTGGGGCACGCGCGGCCTATATTGACGCCGAATGATTCCGCACCGCGCGATCGTCCTCCTCGCCGCCCTGCTGGCCTGTGGCTCCGCTGCGCGCGCCAACGACTTTCGCATCGAGGACGTGCCCTCGCTCGGCGCCGTGAGCGCGGCGCAGCTCAAGCCTTCCGTCATCGCCTTCACGGATCATCGCAAGGACGAGCTGGCCGATCCGGTGACCGGCCTCATCCGCTTCGAGGACTGGGCGCGCGTGCGCCCGCTGCAGAAGCAGGCGCTCAGTCTCTACCCGGGTTACGTCGAGCCGACCGTCGAGGTGACCTCCGCCGGCGTCACCAAGGCGGGCATCGAGAAGCTGCAGATGTTCGTGGCCGAGGCGCGCTTCATGCTCGGCAAGCCGGCCGCCGCGATCAATCTGGCGAAATACGCGGCGCTGCCGTTTCTCGAGCACATCGATCCCGCCATCAGCCACAAGCTGATCAGCGCCGCCGACCTGCTGCCGCCCAAGGAGGTCGATCCCAGCGTCAACCGCCATCCCGACCGGCGCTGGTGCGACGCGAGGCCCAACACGATCTGCATCCAGTCGCGCTACGACCTCGAGGGCAAGCTGCCGGTCGGCATCCGTCTCGTCAACAAGCTCACCGACAGCGAGAAGAAGATATCGGAATACCTCGAGTTCCAGAGCGAGCTGCGCGTGCTGCCGCCGGCGGAGATCGATCAGACCGGCCTCATCAAGCTCACCGGCATCAATTCGCCGGTGACCGGCGTGCTCGAGCAGAACATTTTCTACGTCAACCAGATACTCCGCTTCGGCAAGTTCCTCGCCGTGCTCCAGCAGCATCCGACCGATCCCACCAGGACCGTGGCGACCGCCTACGTGGCGCTCGCCATCAAGGCGAAGGTGCTGGAGAACAAGAAGGAGTACGAGACCGTTCCGATCCTGCGCAACCTGGTGCCCGCCCAGGTTCTGGTCGGCAACAGCTCGTTCAACAGCGGCCATTCCATCAGCGCCGGACTGCCGGCCTACGCCCGCAACCAGATCAAGGCCGTCGCCACCATCCTCGAGCGGCAGTGATAGCGCGCTCACCTCTCCCCGCTTGCGGGGAGAGAGCCTGCCCCGGACTTGATCCGGGGTCGGATCGCGTCAGCGATCCGGGTGAGGGGGCGGTTGAGGAAAGCGCGCACTCGCAGACGCCCCCTCACCCCGACCCTCTCCCCGCAAGCGGGGAGAGGGAGGCGCGCACGCCGAAGAATCGCAGCAGTTCCTCGACCTGCCCCTCCAGCATGGCGTGCCCCTTGACGGTCGGGCAGCCGCACGCCGCGGCGTGGCGCAGCAGCGGCGTCTCGTGCTTGAGCACGACGTCGACGACGAGGACGCCCGGATCGAGCTTGCCGAGCGGGGCGGGCAGGCCGTCGTCCGGCCGCATGCCGACCGGCGTCGCGTTGACCAGCATGTCATGGCCCGCGATGGCCGGCGGCCCGACGCGGATCGTGCAGGCCGGAAAAGCGGCCGTGATCCGCGCCGCCAACGCGCGCGCCTTGCTTTCGTCGGTGTCGGAGAGCGTGACGGCCGCGGCGCCCGCCTCGGCGAGCGCGCACGCAATTGCGCTGCCCGCGCCGCCCGCGCCGATCAGCATGACGTTGCGCCCGGTAACCGAGCGGCCTTGCGCCTCGACGCCGCGCACCAGGCCGCGGCCGTCGAACATGTCGCCGGTCCAGCCGCCCGCCTCGCGCCGCAGCGCATTGACGGCGCCGACCTTTTGGCCGGTCGGCAGCACCCGGTCGACGAACGGCAGGATGCGGGATTTGAACGGCACCGTGACGATGATGCCGTCGAGATTGGCGAGCGCCATGACGCCGCGGATCGATTGCTCGAAGGCGGCGGCGGGCACATGGAACGGCACCAGCACGGCATTGCGGCCGGCAGCGCGGAAGCGGTCGGTGAACACGCGCGGCGAGCCGGTCTGCGCCACCGGATCGCCGATGATGCAAAACAGCCGGGTCGCGCCGTCGATGAGCCGGCCGCCGTCGCTGGTCATGGCATGATCGTCTTGAAAAGCCTCGGCGCGAACCTGCGCCGAGGCTTGTGAGCCGCACGCCGATCGTTCAAGACTTGCCGCCAAGTGTCAATTCGTGGCCGGTCTGGCGCAGTAAGGAAAACATGCCGCGCATTTTCCTCACCCACGTTCCCGACATGCTGCAAAACTATTACGGCGAGCGCGCGGTTGCGGCTTTGCGCCAGTTGGGCGAGGTGCGCATCAACGACAGCGGCCGCGTGCTCGATGCCGACGCGCTCGCGTCCGCGGCGCGCGGCTGCGAGATCGTCGTGTCCGACCGGCAGACGCCGGGGCCCGCCGCCCTCTTTCGCCAAGCGCCCGATCTCGTCGCTTTCCTGCGCTGCGCCGTCGACATCCGCAATGTCGACGTGGCGGCGGCGAGCGCCGCGGGCATCCTGGTGACCCATGCCACCCCGGGCTTCGCCGCTTCGGTCGCCGAGATGACCATCGGCATCATGGTCGATCTGGCGCGTGGCATCTCCGATTCGGTTCTGGTCTATCGACAGGGCAGTGCGCCGCCGGCGCGCACCGGGCGCCAGCTGCGCGGCTCGACCTTGGGCATCATCGGCTATGGCGTGATCGGCCGGTATCTCGCCCCGCTCGGCGTGGCGCTCGGCATGACGGTCATCGTCAGCGACCCGCACAAGCAGGTGAGCGAGCCCGGCATCCGCCAGGTGCCGTTTGAGACCTTGTTGGCGGAGGCGGATTTCGTCGTCTGCCTCGCGGTTGCCACCGAGGCGACCGAGAATCTGATGAACGAGGCCGCCTTCGCCCGCATGAAGCCCACCGCGTTCTTCATCAACGTGTCGCGCGGCAATCTGGTCGACGAGGCGGCGCTCGCCCGCGCGCTCGACGCGCGGCGCATCGCCGGCGCCGCCATGGACGTCGGCCGCGCGGCCGACCAGATGCCCTCGCCCGCGCTCGCGTCGCGCGCCGACGTCATCGCCACCCCGCACGCCGCCGGCCTGACCCCGCAGGCGATCGAGCACCAGGCCTTCGACACGGTGAACCAGGTGGCCGAACTCGTTGCCGGACGCGTGCCGCCCAACGCGGTCAACGCCGAGGCGGCAACCCGGCTGGCGCGGCTGCGTTGCGCAGGCTGATCGCGGCGCAACCTGCGGACTCCCTCTCCCCGCTTGCGGGGAGAGGGTCGGGGTGAGGGGGCCTCCGAGGGTAGGCGCCTTTGCTCAGACGCCCCCTCACCCGGATCGCTTCGCGATCCGACCTCTCCCCGCAAGCGGGGAGAGGTAGACCCTCAAATCCCAAGCTTGAACAACTCGATCGCGTTGGTGCGCCCGATCTTCATGCGGTCCGCCTCGCTGATGCTGGCGCGGTCGAACCATTCGGCGGCCTGGCCGATGTCCTCGAACGGCCAGTCGGTCGAGAACATGATGCGGTCGGCGCCAATCTCCAGCATGGCGGCGACCAAGGTCGGCGTATGGAAGTTGCCCGCCACTGTCAGGTGGAAGTTGGCGCAGAAATAATCGGCGATCTTCTTCTTCGCCGGATATTTGTGGCGCTGCTTGATCCAGCCGTTGCAATGGTCGATGCGCCACAGGCTGTAGGGCAAATTCTCGCCCAGGTGCCCGAGGACGATTTTCAGCCG
>DASPZC010000436.1:0-8871 GCA_035636455.1 Xanthobacteraceae bacterium | reverse complement strand
CCCGCGACCGCGCCGCCGTCGGGCTGATGCTGCAAGGGCTCGAAGGCGCGATCGACGTGATCGTGCCGCGCGGCGGCAAAAGTCTGGTGGCGCGCGTGCAGGCGGAGGCGCGCGTGCCGGTGTTCGCCCATCTCGAAGGCGTCTGCCACGTCTACGTCGACATGGCCGCCGATCTCGATATGGCGAAGACCATCGTGCTCAATGCCAAGATGCGGCGCACCGGCGTGTGCGGGGCGGCCGAGACATTGCTGGTCGATCGTGCCGCGGCGGCGACGCATCTGAAGCCGCTCGTGACCATGCTGCTCGAGGCCGGCTGCGAGGTGCGGGGCGACGACGCCACGCGCGCGGTCGATGCGCGCGTCAAACCGGCGAACGAGGACGACTGGTCGACCGAATATCTCGACGCCATCATCGCCGCAAAGGTGGTCGACGGGGTCGACGCCGCGATCGCGCACATCGAGCGCTACGGCTCGCATCACACCGACGCCATCGTCACCGCCGAGCAGGCAACGGCGGAGAAATTCCTCAACGAGGTCGATTCGGCGATCGTGCTGCACAACGCCTCGACCCAGTTCGCCGACGGCGGCGAGTTCGGCTTCGGGGCCGAGATCGGCATCGCCACCGGGCGGATGCATGCGCGCGGCCCGGTCGGCGTCGAGCAGCTCACCAGCTTCAAATACCGCGTGCGAGGCTCCGGCCAGACCCGCCCGTGATGGTCGAGCGGCGCGAAGTCTTCTTCACCTCTCCCCGCTTGCGGGGAGAGGTCGACGCGCGAAGCGCGTCGGGTGAGGGGGCCTCTGAGGAAAGCGCGCACCGGCAGAGGCCCCCTCACCCCGACCCTCTCCCCGCAAGCGGGGAGAGGGGGACACGGATGCGACTTCCTCCTCACGCGCCGGGGCTCAAGGTCGGCCTGCTCGGCGGGTCGTTCAATCCGCCGCACCGCGCGCACCGCATCATCAGCCTGTTCGCCATGAAGCGGCTGGGGCTCGATCGGGTGTGGTGGCTGGTGACGCCGGGCAATCCGCTCAAGGACACGCGCCAGCTGCCACCGCTCGGCGAGCGCGCTGCGGTCGCGCGCCGGATCGCCGCGCATCCGCGCATCGCCGTGAGTGACCTCGAGGCGGCGATCGGCACCCGGTTCACCTACGACACCGTGGCCTGGCTCAGGCGCCGGTTCCCGGCGGTGCGCTTCGTGTGGATCATGGGCGCCGACAATCTGGCGACCTTCGATCGCTGGCGGAACTGGCGCGGCATTGCCGGCCTCGTTCCCATCGCGGTGGTCGATCGGTTCGGCGACAGCCTCGCGGCCATCAACGGCACCGCCGCGCGCGCGTTGGCGAAGGCGCGCATCCCGGAAAGCGCGTCACGCTCGCTGCCGTACCGTGATCCGCCCGCGTGGGTGTACCTGCATGGTGTCAAATCGCCGCTTTCGTCGACGGCGATTCGCCAATCCCTCCCATTTCAAGGGAGGGGGTAACGCTTGCGGGTTGAAACCATTAACCCCGCGCGCCTATGTTAGGCGGTGAGCCCCCGGGTGGTGCCGGGGCCTATTGCAGCGAAAGGAAAAGGACCCCTGTCCATCCCTGCACTCTCTCGGGCAGCGTCCCGTCGTGTGCCCGAAACCGTCTCCAAGGTACCCCCTGATGCCGAGGAGACTCTCCGTGTGGTCCTCGCCTGTCTCGACGATGCCAAGGCCGAGGACACCCTCACCATCGATCTGCACGGCAAAACCTCGATCGGCGACTACATGGTGGTGACCTCCGGGAGGTCGAACCGCCACGTCGGCGCCGTCGCGGATCGCGTGCTCGAAGACCTGGAACAGGCGGGCGTGCCCGGGCTGCGGGTCGAGGGCATGCCGCATTGCGATTGGGTGCTGATCGATGCGGGCGACGTGATCGTCCACGTGTTCCGGCCGGAAGTCCGCGCTTTCTACAATCTCGAGAAGATGTGGGCGCCGGGCCGGCCGAGCGGGCGACGCGCCAGCTGATTGGTCAGGGGACGGCGGGCCGGAACCGATGAGGCTCGTCGTCGCCGCCGTGGGCCGGATGAAGCGCGGGCCGGAGCACGATCTGGCCGAGCGCTACCGCGAGCGTGCGGCAAAGAGCGGACGCGCCATCGCCATCAGCGACGTTGCGGTGATCGAGGTTGCGGAGGGCCGCGGCCGCCGTGCGTGGGAGCGCATGAGCGAGGAGGCCACGCGGCTTGGCGCGGCAATCCCCGACCGTTCCGCGCTGGTTGCGCTCGATGCGCGCGGCGAGAGCCTGTCGAGCGAGGTGTTCGCCGCGCGAATCAGGCTTTGGCGCGACGCGGGTCGGCCGGCGGCCGTCTTCCTGATCGGCGGGCCGGACGGATTGGCGGCCGACCTCGCGGGGCGGGCCGATCTGCGCCTGTCGTTCGGACCGGCGACCTGGCCGCACCAGCTGGTGCGCATCATGCTGCTCGAGCAGTTTTACCGCGCAATCGCCATTCTTTCCGGGCATCCCTATCACCGGGCCTGACCGCGCGGGGCGAAGAACCGCATCCGGACGCAAGTGGTTAATCGTCCATTAGCGGCCCGCATGCGTTATTGAGGGGGCATGATCCGCACGCGCAACCGGACCGTTTCGCGCCGTCTCATCGGCCTGGCGGTGGGGCTGGCATTGCCGCTCGGCCTTGCGGGCGCGGCGCCGGCCCAGCAGCCCGGCACGACGCAGGCCGCCCCGGGCAAGTCTGCGCGCGAGCAGGAGCTCGATGCGCTCCGGGCGGAGCAGCGCAAGGCGGCGGAAACCGAGGCCCTGCTCCGAAGCGAGATCGCGGCGCTGGGCGAGGACCGGCGCAAGCTCAACGAAGCGCTGATCGGGACCGCCGCCCGGCTGCGGGTGGTCGAGGGCCACATCGTCGCCGCGGAAGCGCGGCTGAAGAAGCTCGAGGACAACGAGCGCGCGGTGCGCAGGTCGCTCGATGGCCGCCGCGCGGTGATCGCCGATATCCTGGCGGCCCTGCAGCGCATCGGCCGCCGGCCGCCGCCCGCCATCCTGGTGGCGCCCGAGGACGCGCTGGTCGCCGTGCGCACCGCCATGCTGCTCGGCGCCGTGCTCCCCGACATGCGCCACGAGGCCGAGGCGCTGGCCGCCGACCTTGCCGCGCTGGCCCGGGTGCGCGGCGAAATCTCTGCCGAGCGGGACGGTCTCGGCCGTGATGTAGCCGCATTTACCGCCGACCAACAGAGAATGGCGCTGCTGGTGCAGGAGCGGCAGAAGAAGCAGGCCGAGGCCGAGAAGGCGCTCGACGCCGAACGGCAGCGCGCCGCCGCCTTGGCGCGCCAGGCCGACAATCTCAAGGATTTGATCGCCAGGCTGGAGCGCGATGGCGCGCCGCGTCCGGGCGGCGCCCCGGTAGGCGCGGACGGAAAGCCCAATTTTGCGGCACTCAAGGACCCGGGCCGCCTGGCGCCGGCGATCGCGTTCGCGTCCGCCAAGGGCGCGCTGCCGCTTCCGGTCAACGGCGTGCGGCTGCGCGAGTTCGGGTCCTCGGACGGCCTCGGCAGCACCGAAAAAGGCTTGTGGATCGCGAGCCGGGCCGCGGCTCCGGTGATCGCGCCGTGCGACGGCTGGGTCGTCTATGCCGGGCCGTTCCGCAGCTACGGCCAACTCTTGATCCTCAACGCCGGCGGCGGCTATCATATCCTCCTGGCGGGAATGGAACGAATCTCCGTCGATCCCGGTCAGTTCGTGCTGACCGGCGAACCTGTGGCGGTGATGGGGGGCGGGCCGCAATCGGCTGCCGCCGTCGCGACTGGCTCTACACAACCCACGTTGTACGTCGAGTTCCGGAAGGACGGGACGCCCGTCGATCCAAGCCCATGGTGGGCGACAACCGATAGCGAGAAGGTTCGCGGATGATGCGCAAGACTTCGTTGATTCTCCTCGGCGCCGTGGCGGGTGCGGCTCTGACCATCGTGGCCACCCAGCCGCGCCTGATGCTGGCCGGCGCCGCCACCGCCAAGGCGGCCGCCAGCGACACGTACCGCCAGCTCAACCTGTTCGGCGACGTCTTTGAGCGCGTGCGCGCCGACTACGTCGAGAAGCCGGACGACGCCAAGCTGATCGAATCGGCGGTCAACGGCATGCTCAACGGCCTCGATCCTCATTCGAGCTACATGGACAACAAGAGCTACCGCGATATGCAGGTTCAGACCAAGGGCCAGTTCGGCGGGCTCGGCATCGAGGTCACCATGGAGCAAGGCCTCGTCAAGGTGGTGGCGCCGATCGACGACACGCCGGCCGCCCGGGCCGGCATCATGGCGGGCGACATCATCACGCACCTCGACGACGAGCAGGTCCAGGGCCTCACGCTCAATCAGGCGGTCGAGAGGATGCGCGGCCCGGTCAACACCAAGATCCGGCTGAAAATCCTGCGCACCGGCCAGGACAAGCCGATCGAGGTGTCGATCACGCGCGAGATGATCATGGTGCGCTCGGTGCGCTCGCGCCCCGAGGGCGACGTGGGCTACATCCGCATCACCCAGTTCAACGAGCAGACCAACGACGGCCTCAAGAAGGCGATCAACGATCTCGCGGCGCAAATTCCCGCGGAAAAGCTCAAGGGCTACGTGATCGACCTGCGCAACAACCCGGGCGGCCTGCTCGACCAGGCGATCGCGGTGTCGGATGCGTTCCTCGAGCGCGGCGAGATCGTGTCGACCCGCGGCCGCAACGCCGAGGAGACCCAGCGCTTCAATGCCCGCTCGGGCGACCTCTCCAAGAACAGGCCGATCATCGTGCTGATCAACGGCGGTTCGGCCTCCGCCTCCGAGATCGTCGCCGGCGCGCTTCAGGACCACAAGCGCGCGACCATCATCGGCACCCGCTCGTTCGGCAAGGGCTCGGTGCAGACCATCATTCCGCTCGGCTCGGGCAACGGCGCGTTGCGGCTGACCACGGCGCGCTACTTCACCCCGGCCGGCCGCTCGATCCAGGCCAAGGGCATCTCGCCCGATATCGAGGTGCTCCAGGAGGTCCCGGACGACTTGAAATCGCGCACCGACTCCAAGGGTGAGGCGGCGTTACGCGGTCACCTCAAGGCCGAAGGCCAGGAGGAGACCGGGTCGCAGTCCTACGTGCCGCCGGACCCGAAGGACGACAAGGCGCTCAACATGGCCTACGAGTTGCTGCGCGGCACCGCCGTCAACGCGGCGTTTCCGCCCAACCAGAAGGCCGCCGTTCCGAACTGAGCGCCCGACACAGGCATACGGTTGATCGGGGCGGCCATTGGCCGCCCCGACGCGTTTGCGGCAAGGAGAGCGCGTCCGGCCGCGTGCTAGACTCCTCGGCATGATTCGCAGGACTTTTCGGCCGTGACGGCGGACGACCTGAGCGCGCCGCTCGGCATGGGCAAGCCCAAGCGGCGGCGCATCGTGGTGCCGCCCGTCGTTCCGCGGGCGGTCGCCGGGGCGCTCGGGCTGTGCCTCTTGGTCTTTGCCCTGTGGGCGGTGCTGGTCGACGATCCATTCGGCGGCGAGCCGGTCGCCATGGCGCCGATCGAGCTGCGCGCGCCGGGGCAGGCGGACAAGACCCGGGACGCGGCGGCGGGCCCCAAGCCACCGGCTGCGACTGCCGAAGCGCCGGAAAAAGGCACAAAACCCTCCGGCAGGACTGTCACCATCATCGATGGGCTCAGCGGCAAGCGGCAGGACGTGGTGGTGGGCGATGCGTCGCCATCCGCCCCCGGCCGCGCGAGCGTCGATCAGCGCCTGATCGAGCCCTCGCGCCATGGCGCCATTCCGAAGATCGGGCCGGACGGCGCGCGCGCGGCGGACGTCTACGCGCGTCCGGTCAAGTCCGCGGCCGACGGGCCGCGCGTCGCCATCCTGGTCGGCGGGCTCGGCATCGGCGCGAGCGGGACATCCGAGGCGCTCGCCAAGCTGCCGGGCGCGGTCACCCTCGGCTTTGCGCCCTACGGCAACGACCTCGAGCGCCTGGTGGCGCGCGCGCGCGGCGATGGCCGCGAGATCGTGCTGCAGGTGCCGATGGAGCCGGTCGATTATCCGGACAACGATCCGGGGCCGCAGACCCTGCTCACGTCGCTGTCGGCCGAGCAGAATCTCGACCGGCTGCATTGGTCGATGAGCCGGTTTGCCGGCTACGTCGGCATCGCCAACTACATGGGCGCGCGCTTCACCGCCGCCGAGCAGGCGCTGACCCCGGTGATGCGCGACGCGGGCAAGCGCGGCCTGATCTACGTCGACGACGGAACCTCGACACGCAGCCTGACCAGCCAGGTCGCCGGCGCCAGCAACATGCCGTTCGCCAAGGCCACCATCGTGCTCGATGCCGTCCCGACCCCGATCGAGATCGACAACGCGCTGACGCGGCTCGAGGCCCTGGCGCGCGAGCGCGGAGTCGCCATCGGGGTCGCCACCGCGTTGCCGGCGTCGATCGACCGCATCGCCCAGTGGGCCAAGGGGGCGGAAGGACGCGGCGTCGTCCTCGTCCCGATCAGCGCCGTGGCGAGCAAGCCGAAGTCGAGCTGACACTTTTTGTTTGATCGCACTTGACCCGCATGCCGCGCTACGAGGATCTCCCCTATCGTCCCTGCGTCGGCATGATGGTGCTCAACCGCGCCGGCCGCGTCTTCATCGGCCGCCGGGTCGACGGGCCCGAGCATGTCGACGAGACCCACGTGTGGCAGATGCCGCAGGGCGGCCTCGATCCGGGCGAGGATCCCTACAAGGCCGCGCTGCGCGAGCTGGCGGAAGAGACCAACATCACCTCGGTCGAGCTGCTGGCGGAGGCGCGCGAGTGGTTCGCCTACGATCTGCCGCCGGAGGTCGCCGCGCACGCCTGGGGCGGGCGCTTCCGCGGCCAGACGCAGAAATGGTACGCGCTGCGTTTCACCGGCGAGGAGAGCGAGATCGACGTCGCGCATCCCGCCGGCGGCCATGAGCCGGAATTCGTCGAGTGGCGGTGGGAAGAGGCCCGCAACCTTCCCGACCTCGTCATCCCCTTCAAGCGCAAGACCTACGAACGCGTCGTCGCCGAGTTCGCGCACGTCGTCTGAAGCGCTACAGCGCGCCCTCGCCGCGCAGGAATACGGCGCTCGCGCGCAGAATGCGCTCGCCGTTGGCGGTGAGATAGGCATTGGCGAAGGCGAGGCGCTTGCCGCTCTTCTGGATGTCGACGTGCGCCTCCACCCAGTCGCCGACTTTGGCGCTGCCGGCGAAATCGGCGGAGATGTTGGCGGTGACGAGCGCGGCCGGCGGGCTCTCGCGAAACGCCAGGGCATAGCCGAGCGCAACGTCCGCCAAGGTGAGCAGCAATCCGCCATGCGCGAAGCCGCGCGCGTTGGCGTGCTTCTCGAGGATGCGCACGCCGAGGACCAGCGGATCGCTGCCCTTGCGGTGATAGAGCGGGCCGATCGTCTGCGTGTATGGACTGGTGCGAAACAGCGGCTCGAATCCGCCCGGCACGTCCGACATTGCGTCCTCTAACGGGCGAGCGCGGCTTCGAGGGCCCTGAGCTGCTCAAGCTTCTGGCGCGCCTTGTCGCGCGCGGCGTCGTCCTTGGCGTCGGCGAGATCCTCTTCCGTGTCCTTGATCTCGCTCGTCAGCTGGGCGCGGTCGAAGTCCGCGATCGGCACGGCGATCTCGGCCAGCACCGTGAGGCCCTCGCCGTTGACCTCGGCGAAGCCGCCGCCGACCACGATGCGCCGAGGCTCGCCGGACGCAAAGATCGACAGGATGCCGGGCTTGAGCATCGCCACGAGCGGCGCATGCTTGGCGAGCACGCCGAAATCCCCTTCGGCCCCCGGCACGTCGACCTGCTCGACCTCGCCGGAGAACACCAGCCGTTCCGGCGAAACCAGGTCGAAGTGAAACGCGGCCATGCAGTCCTCGCTCTTTCGATTCCCTCCCCCGCTTGCGGGGGAGGGCTAGGGAGGGGGCCAAACCCGGAGACTTACCCCCTCCCCAACCCTCCCCCGCAAGCGGGGGAGGGAGTTTCGCGTTACGCGGCCTCGGCCGCCAGCTTCTTGCCCTTCTCGACCGCCGTCTCGATGGTGCCGACCATGTAGAAGGCGGCTTCCGGCAGGTGATCGTACTTGCCTTCGCACAAGCCCTTGAAGCCCTTGATGGTGTCGGCGAGATCGACAAACACGCCGGACGAGCCGGTGAACACCTCGGCGACGTGGAACGGCTGCGACAGGAAACGCTCGATCTTGCGCGCGCGAGCGACGGCGATCTTGTCCTCTTCCGACAGCTCGTCCATGCCGAGGATCGCGATGATGTCCTGGAGTGCCTTGTAGCGCTGAAGGATCTGCTGAACTTGGCGCGCCACCTGATAATGCTCCTCGCCGACCACGCGCGGGTCGAGCATGCGCGAGGTGGAGTCGAGCGGGTCGACCGCCGGATAGATGCCCTTCTCGGCGATCGAGCGCGACAGCACCGTGGTGGCGTCGAGGTGGGCGAACGAGGTCGCCGGCGCCGGATCGGTCAAATCGTCGGCCGGCACATAGATCGCCTGCACCGAGGTGATCGATCCCTTGGTGGTGGTGGTGATGCGCTCCTGCAGCGCGCCCATGTCGGTCGCCAATGTCGGCTGATAGCCGACCGCCGAGGGAATGCGGCCGAGCAGCGCCGAAACCTCGGAGCCCGCCTGGGTGAAGCGGAAGATGTTGTCGACGAAGAACAGCACGTCCTGGCCCTGGTCGCGGAAATACTCGGCGACCGTGAGGCCCGCCAGGCCGACGCGGGCGCGCGCACCGGGCGGCTCGTTCATCTGGCCGTACACCAGCGCGCATTTCGAGCCTTCGGTCGAGCCGTTGGTCTTCTTCGGGTCCTTGTTGACCCCCGACTCGATCATCTCGTGGTAGAGGTCGTTGCCCTCGCGCGTGCGC
>DASPZC010000435.1:0-5504 GCA_035636455.1 Xanthobacteraceae bacterium | reverse complement strand
TTGGGCATGGCGACGCCGCCGAGCACCGTGTCGGCGGCAACGATGCGGTTGCCGAGCTGGTTCGAGCTTTCGAACCGCAGGACCTCCTCGACCGCGCTCGCCGCCAGATCCGGCTGCTCGATCAGCCGGCGCCGCTCGGCGACCAGGCCGCGCAGATAGTCGAGGAAATCGCGCACCACCTCGTTGCCGCGCGAAAGCTGTTCGGGCGTGAGCACCGGCTCGAGCGCGCCGAGGATGGCGAGCGACCAGCCGCGCAGCGGCGCGCGCTCGGCGCGCGGCACGTCCAGGAGGTTGCCGATGATCTCGACCGGGATCGCCGCGGCAAAATCCTCGATCAGGTCGGCGCGGCCCTGCTCCGCCATGCGCCCGATCAGCCGGTCGACGAGATCGACAAGCCCGGCCTCCATCTCGGCGATGGCGCGCGCGGACAGCGCGCCGATGATGGCGCGGCGCACGTGGGTGTGCAGCGGCGGATCGTTGAACACGAGGCTCGTGGTGTGATGCTGGTAGAGCAGCGAGTCGCCGTATTTCGGCTTGAACTCGACTTTCTTGTCGGACGAGAACGTGCGCGCGTCCTTGTACACCGCCTCGCAGTCGCGATAGCGCGTGATCAGATAAGCGCCGTCCGGCATGCGGTGCACCGGATCGTGCTCGCGCAGCGCGTGGTAATAGCGGAACGGGTCGGCGAAGAAATCGCCGGGCAGGCGCTTGAGGTCGAAGCCGTGCGCGACCGCCCGCGCCGCCGGCGGATCGAACCGCGGCGGGCGGGAAACGGAAGACGCGGCCGTTGCCGATGTCATGCGAAATCCCGCATTTGCGCCGTGGCGTCAGCCGATAGCATTTTATCGGCGAGCGCTGCACGACGCTTTATTTGAGCGCATTTTCCACGGAAAACCGATACCCACCCGGGCGGAAAATGCCTAGAGCATGTCCCGTTCCTTCGGAATCGGGACATGCTCTAGAATCATTGATTGGCGCATGTTCTTATCGGCGAACCGGTACCCACTTCGCCGGAACATGCGCTAGACTCAGGTCCCGCGGCGCGCGGGCGAGGGCAAGCCGAGCGATGACGAACGACGGCGCGGTCGACGACGAGGTGTCGCAGGCGCCCCCGGCGCAGGACGGGGCGGCGCCGCTCAAGCTCGAGGAGTTTCTTCCCTACCGGCTCAACGTGGTGGCCAGTCTCGTGTCGCAGGCGCTCTCGCGCATCTATGCGGAGCGCTACGGCATCGGCGTGCCGGAATGGCGGGTGCTGGTCACGCTCGGCCAGTACGGCGTGATGACCGGCAAGGCGATCGGCGCGCACAGCCACATGCACAAGACCAAGGTATCGCGCGCCGTCGCGCAGCTGGAGAAGCGCAAGCTCGTCGCCCGGCGCGCCAACCGCGCCGACCTGCGCGAAGCCTTCCTCTCGCTCACCCCGGCCGGGCGCGCCGTCTATGTCGATCTCGCGCCGTCCGCGCTCGCGTTCGCGCGACGGCTGGTCGACGCGGTCGACCCGGCCGATCACGCGGCGTTCGAGCGCGTGCTCGCGTCGCTGACCGAACGCTCCGCCGGGCTCGCGGCCGAGACCGCGCAACGCCCGCCGGCAAAATGAGAACAATGAACCAAGAGGAAGCGCCGTGAAGCTCTATTCCTATTTCCGGTCGTCGGCCGCCTACCGGGTGCGCATCGCGCTCAACCTCAAGGGGCTCGCCTACCAAACCGTGGCGATCCACCTCACCAAGGACGGCGGCAAGCAGAACACGCCGGAATTCCGGGCGGTCAATCCGCAGATGCGGGTTCCCGCGCTGGAATTGCCGAGCGGCGAGGTGCTGGTGCAGTCGATGGCGATCATCGATTATCTCGACGAGGTGCACCCGCAGCCGCCGCTCCACCCCGCCGGCGCGCTCGAGCGCGCGCACGCGCGCGCCGTCGCCGAGATCGTCGCCTGCGACATTCATCCGCTCAACAACCTGGCGCCGCTCAACTATCTGCGCGACCCGCTCGGGCGCGATCAGGACGCGGTGCGCGGCTGGTACCACCACTGGATCCTCGCCGGCTTCGAGGCGATCGAGGCGATGATCAAGCCCGGCCCCTATGCGTGCGGCGCGGCGGTCAGCGTGGCGGACATCTGCTTGGTGCCGCAGGTCGCCAACGCCACGCGGTTCAAGGTGCCGCTCGACCGGTTTCCGAAAATCGTCGGGGTCGACGCGGCGTGCCAGAAGCTGCCGGCCTTCGAAAAGGCCCGGCCCGAGAACCAGCCGGACGCGGAGTAACGGCGATTTCCCAGCCTCCTCCGTCCGCGCCGGCCGCCGCCCGGCACGGCACGCCGGCGACGCAATACAGCATCGCCCGGGTCCTCATGTGGATGAGCGGCGTGCTGCTGTCGTTCATCGCCATGGCGGTGTCGATCCGCGCGCTCGGCAAGACGCTCAACGTGTTCGAGATCCTGACCATCCGCAATTTCGCCGGCGTTGCCTTTCTCGCCGCGCTGGCGGTCGCCCAGCCGCGGCTGCGCCTGCAACTGACGCTTGCCCGCATCCGCCTGCACCTCGTGCGCAACGCCTTCAATTTCGCCGGCCAATGCTCGTGGGCGCTTGGGATCACCTTGCTGCCGTTCGCGACGGTGTTCGCGCTCGAGTTCACCACCCCGGCCTGGGTCGCGCTGTTCGCGGTGTTCGTCCTGGGCGAGCGGTTGACCGCCGGCCGCATCGCCGCGGTGGTGCTCGGGCTCTGCGGCGTCGTGATGATCGCGCGGCCCGGCCTCGAAGGGTTTCGGCCGGCCTCACTGCTGGTGCTCGGCGCGGCGATCGCCTTCGCGGCGTCGATCGTCGCCACCAAGAAGCTCACCCTGTCGCAAACGACCTTCGCGATCCTGTTCTGGATGAACGCGATCCAGCTGCCCATGAACGTCATCGGCAGCGATCCGCTGTTCGTTCTCAGGCTCGGCGCCGGCGACGCCCTGCCGGTGCTCGGCGTCGCGGCGTCCGGATTGTCGTCGCATTTGTGCCTGACCAACGCGTTCCGCCATGGCGACGCCACCGTCGTCGTGCCGCTCGACTTCTTCCGCCTGCCGCTGATTGCGCTGATCGGATTCTGGTTCTACGGCGAGGCGCTCGACCCGATGGTGTTCGTCGGCGCCGGCCTCATCATTGCCGGCGTGCTGTGGAACCTGCGCGAGGCGGCACGGCAGTGATCGGGCTTGGGACGATACGGGGCGGATCATGCTATGATTCGCGCCGTCCACAGTTTCGTCACGTTCGGTGCGCTTGATCGGCGGCGCAGCTGCGCACGGCAGGTTTCCCGGAGCGATGATGGGTTTGCGATTGATCAGGACGCTTCCGGCCGTTCTCGTGCTGGCCGCTGCCTGCGGCGACGCCGCCGCGCAGGGCGCGCCGCCGTACGGCGGGCCGCCGGCGCCGAGTCAGGCCTGCGTGCGGCTGGAAAGCCAGCTCGCGGCGATCGATCGGGGCAGCGCCGATCCGGCCCGCGCCGAACAGGTCAGGCGCTTCGAGGAAGCGGCACGCCAGCAGCAGTTCGACCTCGACCGCCTGCAGGCACAGGCCCGGCGCAGCGGGTGCGAGGGCTCGGGCTTCTTCCTGTTCGGCGGCCAGCCGCCGCAATGCGCCGATCTCAACAGCCAGATCCAGCGCATGCGCGCAGGCCTCGACCGCACCACCAGCGAGCTGCAGCGCCTGCAGGGCGGCGACCGCAGCGAGCAGCGCCGCGGCGTGCTGATCGCGCTCGCCCAGAACGACTGCGGGCCGCAATATCGCGCCGCCGCGCCGGCGCGGCCGCGGAATTTTTTCGAGGCGCTGTTCGGCGGCACCGTCGGCCCGAGCACCGGGCCGGCCCCCTTCCCCGGCGACAGCGCGGACCTGCCGCCGTCCGGCACGTACCGGACGCTGTGCGTGCGCACCTGCGACGGCTTCTATTATCCGGTCTCCTATTCCACGGTGCCGAGCCGGTTCGGCGAAGACGAGCGCACCTGCCAGCGCACCTGTCCGGCCGCCGAGGTCATGCTGTTCAGCCATCGCAATCCGGGCGAGGACATGAACCAGGCGGTGTCGATCAGCGGCCGGCCGTACCGCGACCTGCCCAACGCCTTCCACTACCGCCAGGAGTTCAATGCGGCGTGCAGCTGCAAGCGGCCGGGCCAGACCTGGGCCGACGCACTCGGGCGCGACGCGAACGTCGAGCGCGGCGACATCATCGTCACCGACGAGCGCGCCAAGGCGATGGCGCAGCCCAAGCCCGAGCCGGCGAAGCAGCCGGCGAAGCAGGATGCGCGCAAGGGCAAGGCGCCGGCGGAAACCCCGGCGCCGCCGGCTGCCGCCGAGCCCGCGCCGGCTCCCGCCGCCGCCCCGGCGCCGGCGGATCCCAACCAGAAGCGCTCGATCCGCTCGGTCGGCCCGCAATTCCTGCCGGTGCGGTAGCGGCGGCGTCCTTCCGCACGGGTCTTGGCGCGCACCAAGGCGGCTGATACCTACGCCCAAACCACCGGCCTCATGCTGAGGAGCCCGCCGCAGGCGGGCGTCTCGAAGCATGGAGCTGCCGCCGTGGTTCGAGACGCGTTGCACGCAAGTTGGTTGCACGGAGCTTGAGGGCAATGACGGCAGACGAGGCGGTGTTGGCGGAAGCCGGCCGCGACTTCATCCGCGACATCATTCGCGCCGACCTCGACGCCGGGCGCCACACCGAGGTGGTGACGCGCTTTCCGCCCGAGCCGAACGGCTATCTGCATATCGGCCACGCCAAGGCGATCTGCCTCAATTTCGGCGTGGCGCAGGAGTTCGGCGGGCGCTGCCACCTGCGCTTCGACGACACCAACCCGACCCGGGAGGAGCAGGAATATATCGATGCGATCGAGCGCGACGTGCGCTGGCTCGGCTTCGACTGGGGCGAGCACCTTTATCACGCGTCCGACTATTTCGAGCGGCTGTACGCATGGGCCGAGCACCTGATCGGCGCCGGCAAGGCCTACGTGGACGATCTCTCGCAGGACGAGATGCGGGCGATGCGCGGGACGCTGACCGAGCCGGGGAGCAACTCTCCGTTCCGCGAGCGGCCGGTCGAGGAAAACCTCGACCTGTTCCGCCGCATGCGCGCGGGCGAGTTCCCCAACGGCGCGCGGGTGCTGCGGGCGAAGATCGACATGGCGTCCGGCAACATCAACCTGCGCGACCCGGTGCTCTACCGCATCCTGCACGCGAGCCACCCGCGCACCGGCGCGGCCTGGTGCATCTATCCGAGCTACGACTTCGCGCACGGCCAGTCGGACGCCATCGAGGGCATCACCCATTCGCTGTGCACGCTCGAGTTCGAGGACCACCGGCCGCTGTACGACTGGTTCATCGAGAACCTGCCGGTGCCCGCGCGGCCGCGGCAGTACGAGTTCGCCCGGCTCAATCTCACCTACACGGTGCTGTCCAAGCGCGTGCTCACCGAGCTGGTGCGCGGCGGCCACGTGACCGGTTGGGACGATCCGCGCATGCCGACCCTGGCCGGCCTGCGCCGGCGCG
>DASPZC010000434.1:0-20096 GCA_035636455.1 Xanthobacteraceae bacterium | reverse complement strand
CGGGTGCGGCGCGACCACGTGCTGGAGGAGATGGCGGCCGGCCTCGGCGCGACCGTCATGCCGATCGAGACTGCGTTCAATCCGGAAGCAAGGGCCGGGGCGCATGAACACGACGCGGGTCATAGGCATGCGCCGGCGAGCAATGACGCGAAAGAACAGGAAATCTTGCCCTCCGCCGCGCTCTACCGGCTGCAGGCGTGGCTGTCGCCCGCCTATCCGGTCGGGGCGTTTTCCTTCTCCGGCGGGCTCGAGTGGGCGGTCGAGGCAAAGGACGTCGTCGATGCCGGCTCGCTGCAAAGATGGATCGCCGTGGTGCTGGCCGCAGGCGGCGCGTTCTGCGACGCGGTCTTTTTCGTGCATGCCTGGCGCGCGATCGAAACGGCGGACGACCGGGCGCTCGCGGCGGTCGCCGAGCTGGCGGCCGCCTTTGCGCCGTCGAAGGAGCGCCACCTCGAGACCACCACGCAGGGCGCCGCGTTCCTCAGCGCCACGCGCGCGGCCTGGCCTTGCGCCGCGCTCGATCGGCTGATCGCCGCGTGGCCGGGCCCGTGCGCCTACCCGGTCGCGGTGGGCGCCGCGGCGGCCGGCCACCGCATCGCGCTCGCGCCGGCGCTCGCCGCCTTCCTGCATGCGCTCGCCGCCAACCTCATCTCGGCCGGCGTGCGCCTCATTCCGATCGGCCAGACCGACGGCCAGCGCGTGCTCGCCGCGCTCGAATCGGTCATCGCCGACGCGGCGGCGCGCGCGCTTGCGACCCCGCAGGAGGAGGTCGGCAGCGCGGCGTTCCGCGCCGATCTCGCCAGCCTGCGCCACGAGACGCAGTACACGCGGCTGTTCCGGAGCTGATGATGAAAATCACCGCCATCTCGACCATCCTGATGCACATTCCCTACGAGGCGGGCGCGCCGACAAAGCTCGCGGGGCAAAGCTGGAGCCGCATGGCGATCCTGCTGGTGCGCGTCGACACCGACGAAGGCGTCACCGGATGGGGCGAAGCCTTCGGCCATGCGATCGCGCCGGCCACCAAGGCGACCCTCGACACCATGGTAGCGGCGCATTTCATCGGCCGCGACCCGAGCGACGTTGCCGGCCTGATGGGCGAGATGTTCCAGCGCCTGCATATTTTCGGCCGCAACGGGCCGGTCGTCTATGCGCTCTCGGGGATCGACATTGCGCTGTGGGACATCGCCGGCAAGCGGGCGGGGCGGCCGGTGCACCAGTTGCTCGGCGGCAAGAAAGGAAACGAGTTGACCGCCTATGCGAGCCTCCTGCGCTACGGCGCGCCCGATACGGTCGGCCGCATGGCGGCAGCCGCGGCGGCCGAGGGCTATCGCTTCATCAAGCTGCACGAGATCGAGGTGCCGCAGGTGAAGGCGGCACGCGAGGCGATCGGGCCGGACGTGGCGCTCATGTGCGACACCAATTGCCCGTGGTCGGTGCCGCAGGCGATCGAGATGGCCAAGGCGCTCGCGTCGTTCAACCTCCATTGGCTGGAGGAGCCGGTGTGGCCGCCGGAGGACCATGCCGGCTTGGCGCAGGTGCGCAAGGCGGGTGCAACGATCGCGGCGGGCGAGAACGCGGCGGGCGTGCACGACTTCCGCCACATGTTCGAGGCGGGCGCCGTCGATATCGCCCAGCCGAGCGTAACGAAAATCGGCGGCATCGGCGAGATGCGCAAGATCGCGGCGCTGGCGCAAGCGTCCGGCGTGCGGCTCGTGCCGCACTGCGCGTACTTCGGCCCGGGCTTCCTCGCCTCGCTGCATGCCTCGTCGGTGCTCGCGCCCGAGGCGCCGTTCGAGCGGCTCTACGTCAAGCTGGAGGCAAGCCCGTTCGGCGCGTGGCTCGACGCCCGCGGCGGCAAGGTCACGGTGCCCGACGGCCCCGGCCTCGGCTGCGATCCCGACATGGCGGTGGTGGAGCGCTATCGCAGCGCGCCGGTGACGGTGATCAAATAATCACGGAACGGCCAAATCGTCTCGTGTCCGTTGTCCTGGCCAAGACGGGACGCTTTGCCATAATGCCGTTGAGCAAAGGGAGCATGCAATGCCGGACAGCTATAGTTTCTCAGTCATTCTTGAGCCACAGGAGGGCGGCGGCTTTACGGTGCTTGTTCCGGCACTTCCGGAAGTAGTCACGGAGGGGGACAGCGAGCGCGAGGCGCTCGCAAACGCCGAGGAAGCGATCCGCGCAGTGCTCGGCTATCGGCGCGTTCATGGCATCCCGATCCCTGCAGACTCTTCGCCTCAAGTCCGCCGCGTGACCGTGGCTGCTTAGCATGGCGGCTGCGGTCGCGGACGCAGTACTTGTTATTCTGCCGCCATGTGACGAACAATGAGGAAGCGGCCATGGACCTGATCGTCCGCAACGCGCGCTTGAGCACCAGGCCGGGCGATGAGCCGGTGGACATCGGCGTCGAGAACGGCCGCATCGTCGCGATCGAGCGCGCGCTCGCGGCGGATGCCAAGACCTACGATGCCGGCGGCGGCATCGTCTGCGCCGGATTGATCGAGACCCACATCCATCTCGACAAGTCGCGCATCATCGACCGCTGCCCGCCCGAGGAAGGGCGCGAGGTCAGCCCGGTCAAGAGCGTCGCGCCGCTGAAGAAGACGTTCACGGTCGAGGATGTTCACGCACGGGCCGCGCGGACGCTGGAGGAATGCATCCGGCACGGGGCAACGCGCATGCGCACCCAGGTCGAGGTCGACCCCGCGATCGGCATGCGCGGATTCGAGGCGGTGTCCGCCCTGACCGCCGAGTACAAATGGGCGATCGACATCGAGATGTGCGTGTTCCCCCAGGAGGGGCTGACCAATTATCCCGGCACCGACGAGCTTCTGGTCGAGGGGCTCAAGCGAGGCGCGAAACTGATCGGCGGGGCGCCGCGCTACGACACGGACGGGCCGGCGCAGATCCGCCGCATCTTCGAGCTGGCGCGCGAGTTCGATGTTGACATCGACATCCATCTCGACGTCGGACCCACGGCCGATCAAATGTACGTCCACCAAGTCTGCGAGCTGACGGAAAAGTACCGGCGCGGCGGGCGCGTCGTCGCCGGTCACATGGCGAAGCTCTCGACCATGCCGCCGGAGCGCATGAAAGAGGTGGCGCGGCGGATGGCGGACGTGGGCGTCGCCGTCAGCGTGCTGCCGGCGACCGACCTCTACCTGATGGGGCGCGACCAGGACCACAATGTGCGGCGCGGCGTCGCCGACGCCAACCTGCTGCTCGAGCACGGCGTCAATTGCTCGCTCTCCAGCAACAACGTGCTCAATCCGGCCACGCCCTACGGCGACTGCTCGCTGATCCGCATGGCCAATCTGCACGCCAACGTCCTGCAGGTGCGCCACCCGGCGAAGCTGCGCGAATGCTTCGCCATGCTGACCGAGCGCTCGGCGCGGCTCCTGAACCTGACGGATTACGGCCTTGCGGTCGGCAACCCGGCCGACATCGTGGCGTTCGACACGGAGACGCCGGAGCAGGCGATCGCCGAAATCCGCAATCCGGTGGCGGCGTTCAAGCGCGGGCGGCAGACGATGGAGCGCCAGCCGCCGAAGCTGATGCGGCCGGGACGGCGGTCGTAGTCTTATCAACAGCGCCGAGCAAATAACCCTCACCCTGGGGCGCGAGCGAAGCGCGTCGCGTGAATCTCACGCGCTTCGCCGGTGCGGCGCGAGCGCCTTGCGCACGCCCTCCGGATCGTGGGCGATGACTGTGAGGTATGCGCGCGCGGCTTGGTCAGGCTCGACACGGCCCTGCTCCCAATCGCGAAGCGTGCCGATCGGAATTCGGTATCGCGCCGCAAAGTCCTCCTGGCTTAGTCCGAGGGCGCGGCGGATGATTTTCGCCCGCGGCGTGCGCTTCATCCGCCTGAAGTCTTCGTCGCTGAGCGGCTGCGCGTCCGGATCGTCGAGGGCCGCCGCATGGCGCTGCGCCTCGGTCATGGCGTCGAACCGGCGCCAATCCGTCTTGGACGGCTTGGCGCGATCACGCGTTGTCTTCGTGGTATTCGCGTTTTTCATAAGCTTCTGCTCCGCGCGCCGAGATGATGCGAATGGTACCGTTGCGCAAGGTGTAGGCGACGTAGAGGAGCCGACCGTCGACCATCCCTAAGATACTGAAGCGGTCTTCGCCGTAGTCTTCGCGATCATCGAGACGCTCGACCGCAAATGGATCGGCAAAAACCCTTTTGGCCTGGTCAAAGGTGACGCCATGCCTCGCATAATTATCGGCGGCCTTGGCTTCATCCCATTCAAAGACATCACCTTCCATGGTACTACGGATTAACCGTAGTTTGTCAAGATGTCTATCGAAATCAGCGTGTCTATTCCTCTGCCGCCAGCGGATTCCGTTCCGCCGGCAGGTCGTGCAGGTGGCACGCCGCGAGATGCCCCGCCTCGGTCAGGCGCAGCGCCGGCTCCTCGCTGCGGCAGCGGTCGAATACGTAGGGGCAGCGGGTGTGGAAGCGGCAGCCCTTGGGCGGATTGATCGGGCTCGGCACGTCGCCCTTGAGGATGATGCGTTTGCGCGCCGCGCCCGGCTCGGGCACCGGCACGGCGGAGAGCAGCGCCTGCGTATAGGGATGCCGGGGCGCGGCGAAAATCTGCCGCTTCGGCGCCACTTCGACGATCTTGCCGAGATACATCACCGCCACGCGGTGGGTCATGTGCTCGACGATGGCGAGGTCGTGGCTGATGAACAGCAGCGCAAGGCCGAGTTCCTGCTGCAGGTCCTGCAGCAGGTTGACGATCTGCGCCTTGACCGACACGTCGAGCGCGGACACCGCCTCGTCGCACACGATCAGCTCCGGCTCGGCGGCGAGCGCGCGGGCAATGCCGATGCGCTGGCGCTGGCCGCCGGAGAACTCGTGCGGCCAACGGCTGCCGGCGTCGCGCGGCAGCCGCACCTTGTCGAGCAGCGCCTCGACCCGCGCCTCGATGTCGGCGGCATCCGCGGCGAGCCCGAAATTGCGCATCGGCTCGGCCAGGATGTCGCGCACGCGCATGCGCGGGTTGAGGCTCGAGAACGGATCCTGGAACACGACCTGCACCCGCCGCCGCATCGGCCGCAGCGCCGCGGCCGAGAGGTCGTCGATGCGCTGACCGTCGAGGATCACCTGGCCGTCGGTGATGTCGAACAGGCGCAGGATCGCCCGGCCGACGGTGGACTTGCCGCAGCCGGACTCGCCGACCAGCGCCAGGGTCTCGCCGCGCCCGATCGTGAACGACACCCCGTCGACCGCGTAGACGAACGCACGCTTGCGCAGCAGCCCGCCGCCGACCGCGAAATGCTTCTTGAGATCGTTGACCTCGAGCAGCGGCGCGTTCATGCGGCAACCGCCTCCTTCGCCGCATAGTGGCAGGCGGCGACGTGGCCGGGCGCCTTGGTCTCGAGCGCGGGGGGAAACTGCCGGCACAGATCGGTCGCGAGCGCACAGCGGCTCGCGAACACGCAGCCGGGGATGCGCTGCTTGAGGTTCGGCACCAGGCCGGGGATTTCCGCGAGCTTGCTGGCGGTGCCGGCGAGCGACGAGCCGAGTTTCGGCACCGCGGCGAGCAGGCCCTGCGTATAGGGATGGCGCGGCGAGCGGAACAGTTTTCCGACCGGCGCCTCCTCCACCTTGCGCCCCGCATACATCACCATCACCCGCTCGGCGACCTCCGCCACGATGCCGAGATCGTGGGTGATCAGGATGATGGCGGCGCCGACCTTGCGCTTGAGATCGGCCATCAGCTCGAGGATCTGCGCCTGGATCGTCACGTCGAGCGCGGTGGTCGGCTCGTCGGCGATCAGAAGTTTCGGCTTGCAGGCGAGCGCCATGGCGATCATCACGCGCTGGCGCATGCCGCCGGACAGCTGGTGCGGATATTCGCGCAGGCGCCGGCGCGGCTCCGGAATGCCGACCAGGACGAGCATCTCGATCGAGCGCTCCTCGGCCGCCCGCTTGTCGAGCCCCTGGTGCAGGCGCAGCGTCTCGCCGAGCTGCCGTCCGACGCTGAGCACCGGGTTGAGGCTCGTCATCGGCTCCTGGAAGATCATGCTGATGTCGTTGCCGCGGATGTCGCGCATGGCGCGGTCGGACAACTTCAGCAGATCGGTTCCCTGGAAGCGGACCGCGCCGGCTATCCTGCCGGGCGGCTCGGGGATCAGGCGCAGGATCGAGTTCGCGGTGACCGACTTGCCGCAGCCGCTTTCGCCGACCAGCGCCAAGGTCTCGCCCTCCGCCACCTGGAACGACACCCCGTCGACCGCGCGGTTGACGCCGTCGGGCGTGCGGAAATGGGTCTGCAGGTTCTCGACCTCGAGCAGCGCCATCCGCTCACAGCTCCTTGGCCATGCGCGGGTCGAGCGCGTCGCGCAGCCCGTCGCCCAGCAGGTTCACCGCCAGCACGGTGCCGGAGAGGAACACGGCGGGAAAAAAGATGATGAACGGCTTGACCTGCCACAGCGCGCGGCCCTCGGCCATGATGTTGCCCCACGACGGAATGGTGGGCGGCGTGCCGGCGCCGATGAACGAGAGGATCGCCTCGATGATCATGGCGCTGGCGCAGATGTAGGTCGCCTGCACGGTCATCGGCGCGAGCGTGTTGGGCAGGATGTGGCGCAGGATGATCAGCGGCGTGCGGGTGCCGGCCGCGACCGCGGCGTCGACGTAGGGCTGCTCGCGCAGCGACAGCACCACGCCGCGCACGAGGCGCGAGACGCGCGGGATCTCGGCGATGGTGATCGCCATGATCACGTTGCCGACGCTGCCGCGGGTGAGCGCCATCAGCGCGACCGCGAGCAGGATCGGCGGGATCGACATCAGCCCGTCCATCACCCGCATGATGAAGCCGTCGGCCCAGCGCAGGAATCCGGAGACGAGCCCGATGGCGAGACCGGCGAGCGAGGCGAGGAGGGCGACCGAGAAGCCGACGACGAGCGACACCCGCGCGCCGTAGACCACGCGCGAGTAGACGTCGCGGCCGAGCATGTCGGTGCCGAACCAGAACTCGGGCGAAGGCGCGCGCGTGCGCCGCGCCGGCGCCAGCGCGGTCGGGTCGACCGTGCCGAGGAACGGCGCCAGCAGCGCCATCAGGATCAGCAGGACGAGCAGCGCGCCGCCGATCGTCACCGTCGGATGCCGGCGGACGAAGCGGGCGACGCCGCGGCGAACTTTGACCGGCGGCAGCACGTCCGGCAGCGGCGGCGCGACCGCGACGCCGTCCGGCAGGGGAACGCCGGTGAGGGCCTCGACGCTCAATAGCGGATCCTCGGATCGAGCACGGTGTAGAGGAGGTCGATCATCAGATTGACCAGCACGTAGACGAAGCTGAACAGCAGCACCACGCCCTGGATGACCGGGTAGTCGCGCCGCAGGATCGCGTCGATGGTCAGCCGCCCGAGGCCCGGGATCACGAACACGCTCTCGGTCACCACGGCGCCGCCGATCAGCAGCGCGATGCCGATGCCGATCACCGTGACGATCGGCACCGACGCGTTCTTGAGCGCATGGACGAACAGGATGCCGCGCTGTCCGATGCCCTTGGCGCGGGCGGTGCGGATGTAATCCTGCTGCAGCACCTCGAGCATGGCGGCGCGGGTGATGCGCGCGATCAGCGCGATGTACACGCAGCCGAGCGCGATCGCCGGCAGGATCAGATTCTCGAGCCACGGCCACGGGCCCTCGGACAACGGCGTGTAGCCCTGCACCGGCAGCCATTCGAGCTCGAGCGCGAACACGAAGGCGAGCAGATAGCCGACCACGAACACCGGCACCGAGAAGCCGAACACCGCAAACGCCATCACGGCGCGATCGACGAAGGTGCCGGCCCGCCACGCCGCCACCACGCCCAGCGGCACCGCGACCGATACGGCAAACACCAGCGTGACCGCCATCAGGGAGAGCGTCGGCTCGATCCGCTGCGCGATCATGGCGGTGACCGGCAGGTTGGTGAAGATCGAGGTGCCGAGATTGGCGTGCAGGATGTTCCATACCCACTCGCCGAACTGGACCAGGAACGGGCGGTCGAGACCGAGGCTCTGGCGGATGCGCTCGACGTCGGCGGGGGTCGCCTGGTCGCCGGCGATCACCGCCGCCGGATCGCCCGGCGCGATGTAGAGCAGGCTGAACACGAACAGCGCCACCACCGCCATGACCGGGACGGTCGCGAGGATGCGCCGGACGATGTAGGCGAACATGGTGCGCGCTTTACCTCTCCCCGCAAGCGGGGCGAGGGAGTCGGGCGCCGCGTCGCGTCGCGATCATGCGCTCGCCTTGCTGACGTTCCAGAAGAACGGCAGGGGGCCCTTGACGATGCCGGAGACGTTCTTGCGCCAAGCCTGGTAGCTGAGGAAGAAGCCGGTCGGCGCGTAGACCACGTCCTCGATCGCCGCCTTGTTGAGGCGGCGGATGGCGGCCTTCTCTTCCTCCAGGTTCTTGGCCTCGAACCAGTTCGTCACTTCCGCCTCGACCCTGTCGCTCTTCGGCCAGCCGAACCAGGCGCTCTCGCCGGTGGCGCGGATGGCGATGTAGGGCGCCGGATTGATGCAGTCGGAGCCGGCGTGCCAGGTGTGGAACATCTGCCAGCCGCCCTGGCCGGGCGCCGCCTTCTGCGCGCGGCGCGCGCCGACCGTGCCCCAATCGATCGCCGCGAAGTCCACGTTCATGCCGAGCCGCTTGAGCAGGTCGGCGGTGACGTCGCCCTGCGCCTTGGTGATCGGCTGGTCCTGCGCCACCAGGCAGGTGACCGGTTGATTGCTGTAGCCGCTTTCCGCCAGCAGGCGCTTGGCGGCGTCGAGGTTGCGCGGGCCTTTGAATATCTCGCCGCCCTCCTCGGTGTAGAGCGGGGTGCCGGGCGTGAAGTAGCCGGGCAGCGGCTTCCACAGATTGGGGTCGTCGCCGACCAGCGCGCGCATGTAGTCTTCCTGGCTCATCGCCATCAGCACCGCGCGCCGCGCCCGCACGTCGTTGAACGGCGGATGCAGGTGGTTCATGCGGAAGCTGCCGATGTTGCCGAGCGGATCGGCGATGTCGACCGCGACGTTGCGGTTGCGCTTGAGCACCGGCACCAGGTCGGAGATCGGGTTCTCCCACCAGTCGATCTCGCCGTTCTGCAGCGCCGCCGAGGCGGTGCCGGGGTCGGGCATGATCACCCATTCGATGCGGTCGACCAGCATCACCTTGCCGCCGGCGAGCCAGGAGGCCGGCTCGCGCCGCGGCACGTAGTCGGGGAATTTTTCGAACACCGCCTTGGCGCCCGGCACCCATTCGTTGCGCACGAACTTCATCGGCCCGCTGCCGATGTATTCGGCGACCTGCTGGAACGGGTCGGTCTTGGCGAGGCGCTCCGGCATCATGAATGCGCACGGCGTCGCGTTCTTGGCGAGGGCGAACTGCATCTTCGGGTAGGGCTTCTTGAGCACCCAGCGGAAGGTGCGGTCGTCGACCGCAACGAGCTCGTTCTGGATCGCCTTGAGCATCTGGCCCATGGAATCGCGGGCGGTCCAGCGGGTCAGGCTCGCCACCGCGTCCCTGGCCAGCACCGGCTCGCCGTCGTGCCACTTGAGGCCGGCGCGCAGGCGGAACGTCCAGGTGAGGCCGTCGCTCGAGACCTCCTCGGCCTCGATCATCTGGCGCTGCGGCTCGAGCTTGTCGTCGATGCCGTAGAGGGTGTCCCACACCAGCACCGCGGCGTTGCGCACCACGTACTGGGTGCCCCACACCGGATCGAAATTGGCGAGGTTCGCCTGCGGCACGAAGCGCAGCGTGCGCGCGGCCCCCTGCGCCAGCGCCGGCGCGCACAGCCGGCCGGTTGAGGCAAGCGCAGCGGCGCCGGCCGCGGCCTTGAGCAGAGTTCTGCGATCGACCTTCTTCATCACCAATCTCCCTGTTCCGCCGGGCCGCCCAGCCTTGCGCCAGTCTGCCGAATTATTGGGCCGAAAGCCCTTCGCCCCGGGCGCTGCCACGCTCCGGCGCCTACCATCTCCCGTCGGGCAAACGGGAGCAAGTGGCATGCCACGGCGATCCGCGGCAAAGTCATGTAGCCCGCATGGAGCGTAGCGGAATGCGGGATCCCCGGATTTCGCTTCGCTCCATCCGGGCTACCAGGGACTCGAATGAGAGCCGCAGCATGACCACGACAGTCGATTTCCTGTCGGGCAACTACCGCTTCATCCCCGGCGTGTTCCAATACTCGGCGGGCGTCGCGGCGTTGCCCGATTACGCAATCCGCCGCGTCCGGTTCAGGAATCCCGTGCCCCTGGCGCAAGGGTTCGAGCGCATCGCGACCATAATCGGCGCCGCCGGCCGGCCGCTCACGTCGTTGTGCGCCTGCGAGCTTCGTTCGCCTGCGCCGTTCACCGAGGACGGCTTTCGCGCCTTCAACGAGGTCTATGTCGCGACGCTCGCCCAATGGGGCCTGTTCGACGGCCGGACCAACCCGGTCGCGCGCAGCAACGTGTGCCCGCAGATCGATCCGCCGTCGGAACCATCGTTCCACGCCTTCTCGTTCACGGTCGCGGCGCCGCGCGCCGTGCCGAGCTTCGTCATTGCCGGCAGCGGCGAGGCCCCGGAGGGGCGGGGGAGCTACGCTGCGCACATCGTGCGGCGCGGCGAGAGCGGCGCCGAGGCGATGCGCGAGAAGGCGCGCTTCGTGCTGGGCGAGATGGAGCGGCGGCTCGGCCTCATCGGCTTCGGCTGGGCCGACACGACGGCGACGCAGGTCTATACGGTGCGCGACATCTTTCCGTTCCTCGGCGAGGAGATCGTGCGCCGCGGCGCGGCGCGCGGCGGCCTGACCTGGCACTTCGCCCGGCCGCCGGTGCGCGAGCTCGAATATGAGATGGATTGCCGCGCCGTCGCGCGCGAGGACGTGATCTGACGCCGCGCGTCAGGAGAACGTCACGGGACGTTTTCGAATGCGGAGCGGGCCGGCGCGGCAGCGGCCGACTGCAGGCTGTAGTTTGCGACCGGCAGGGCCGCGACCTCCCGGCCGAGGGCCGGCACTACGGCGGGCGGCGGCTCCGCATCAACCACGGTGGCGAGGTCCGTGCCGGCCACGGGGAGCGCGGCAACATCCGGCCCGGCGGCGGCATCATCGTGCTCGACGATCATCGCCGCGGTGCGCCGGTCCGACGCTTGCACGATGCAGTGCTCGATCAGCCCGCGCATGCGCGTGTCGCGCGCGCCGTTCGACCGTTCACCCAGCACGACGCCGACGATGCGGCGCAAGCCGCGGCGCATCGAGGACACGAGGTTGTAGCCCGACGCCTCGGTGTAACCGGTCTTGATGCCGTCGACGCCCTCGACCGTGCGCAACAGCGAATTGTGGTTGCTCATCGCGCGTCCGCGATACGCGAAGCTCGGGAGCGCGAAATAGCCGTAGTAGACCGGGAAGCGGTGCTGAATGGCGCGGCCGAGCGTGGCCTGGTCGCGCGCGGTGGTGATCTGCTCCTCGGCGGGCAGGCCCGACGCGTTGACGTAGGTCGTGTTGGCCATGCCGAGCGCGCGGGCCTTGCGCGTCATCATGGCGGCGAACTCGGCCTCCGTGCCGCCGATCGCCTCGGCCACCACCACGGCCGCGTCGTTGGCCGACTTGGTGACGATCCCCCTGATCGCGTCATCGACCTTGATGGTCAGACCCGCCTTGAGGCCGAGCTTGGTCGGGTTCTGGATCGCCGCGTGGGCGGACACCGGCAGTTGCTCGTCGAGCTGCAGCCGGCCGGCCTCGATCTCGCCGAACAGCAGATAGAGCGTCATCACCTTGGTCAGCGAGGCGGGGTGGCGCGGACTGTCCGGGTCGCTCTCGTGCAGGATCTGGCCGGAATTGTCGTCGACCACGATGGCCGCATAGGGCGGATGGTAACTGGCGCCGTGGACGGCCCGCTTGTGCGGCCGCGGGTGCCCTTTGGCCTCGGCCGCCTGGCCGCCGATCGCGACCATGGCGAGGGCTGCCGCAAGCGCGATCCCGCCGCCCAGCACGCGCGCGGATCCGAAACGCCTCGCCCCCCCGGCAGATCGGAACTGATTGCTAGGCGCCATCGCTGTGCACGGCCCGACGCTTTCTCTCCGCGGCAGGCCGCGGTCCCCATTGACCACGGCATGTGCCGGAGTCATTGCGCGAGTCGATGGCACTCTACCCATTCGCAAAGCCATTGCAACGGCCGTTTCGCAACGCCCGGGGACTGCGCCGGGTTCCCGTTTTGCGGCGTTTGCCGTCAGACGCTCGCATGGAAGAGGACGATCTCGTCGAAAACGGCGAGGTAATGCGCCGCCGCCGCGACCAGGACGAAGCCGTGCCAGATCGCGTTCTGGAACGGCAGCCGGTCCCAGACGTGAAAGGCGACGCCGACGGTGTAGAGCAGTCCCCCGGCCGCCAGCAGCACGAAGGTCGATGGCTGCACCGAGGGGACGAGCTGGTGGATGCCGGCGAGCCCGGCCCAGCCGAGCGCCAGATAGAAGCCGATCGACAGCCGCCGGAACAGGTCCGGGCGCACAAACCGCAGCGCAATGCCGAACGCCGCGGTCGTCCACACGACTGCGGTGAGGGCGACGGCCCAAGGGGTCGCCAGGCGCAACACCGTGAACGGCGTGTAGGTGCCGGCGATCATCAGGAATATGGCCGAATGGTCGAAGCAGTGCAGCAGCTCGCGGCGCCGGCTCGACCGCAGCAGGTTATACGCGGCCGAGCAGCCGAGCATCGCCAGCAGGCCGCCCGCATAGGTGACGATCGCGGCAAGCTCGAGCGGGCTGCCGCGAAGCGCTGCGGCGATCACCAGGGTGCCGGCGCCGACCAGGCCGGCGACGACGCCGATCAGATGAATGACGCCGTCGGCGACGAGTTCCCTGCGCGCGACGGCGGACAGGCGCGTTGCCATATGGGCCGCGGGATTTGTTATCATGCTCGCGTATGTCGCCGGGCAATTTCGGCGTTTCGAAGGCTGGCGTAAAGCGGCGAGCCGCAAGAGGGTAAACGGCGCCATGAGCAGCGTGCACGGCCCGCTTCGCGTCGGCGTCGGCGGCCCGGTCGGATCGGGCAAGACCGCGCTGATGGATCACTTGTGCAAGCAGCTGCGCGGGCGCTTCGAGATCGCCGCCATCACCAACGACATCTACACCAAGTGGGACGCCGAATATCTGGTGCGCTCGGGCGCGCTCGCGCCCGAGCGGATCGCCGGCGTCGAGACCGGCGGCTGCCCGCACACGGCGATCCGCGAGGACGCGTCGATCAACCTCGCGGCGGTCGCCGACATGCGGGCAAAATTTCCCGATCTCGACCTGGTGCTCATCGAGTCGGGCGGCGACAATCTGGCGGCGACGTTCTCGCCCGAGCTCGCCGACCTGACCATCTACGTCATCGACGTCGCGGCCGGCGACAAGATCCCGTCGAAGGGCGGACCGGGCATCACCCGCTCCGATCTCCTCGTCATCAACAAGGTCGACCTCGCGCCGCACGTCGGCGCCTCGCTCGACGTGATGGAGCGCGACGCCAGACGCATGCGCGGCCACCGCCCGTTCGTCTTCACCAACCTGCGCAGCGGGCAGGGCGTCGCCGAGATCGCGAATTTCATCGAGACGAAGGGCGGGCTCGGCGCGTGACTTGCCCCGGAATGAAGCCGCGGCACATCCATTATTTCTTCGCGCAGATCAGCACCGTCGGCCGCGCCGGAGCGCCGCCGCCCGCGCACTGAACGTTGCGCTCGCCGTCCGGCGTCGGGCTCGTATTCGCGCCGCAGAACGCCCCAATGGCCACTTCATCGCTGCCACATCCATCGCCGCATCCGTTGGCGGCGCAATCGACCCGGCGGATGGCGGCGCCGGGGTCGCCTTTGTCGCCCTTGGCGCCTTGCAGTCCCGGCCCACCTGCCGGCCCCTGCGGTCCGGGGATGCCCTGTGCGCCGGTCTCGCCGCGCGGCCCCGCCGGCCCGGCCAACCCGGCTTCGCCGCGCGGACCCTGCGGCCCGGTATCCCCCTTGGCACCGGCGGGTCCGACCGCGCCTTGCGCTCCCTGCGGCCCCGCCGGCCCTGCCTGACCCTGCGGACCTTGCGGCCCTTCGGGACCCTTTCCGCAGCTCACCAGCGCGAGCGATCCCACGACGAGCAATGGCAGCAGATAGCGACGCATGGCTGAGCCTCCGCAGCGCCCCATCGCCAGCCTCACTCCCGACCGGCGGATGGTCAAGCGGGTTGCCATGCGCTCCGGCCAACTTTGCGCGTTTCGATCATGTTCAGGACGAATGCGCGATGGTGACAGAGCGCTTCAGCTTGTCTTCGCAAACCCGTAGAGCGCCGCCGGATTGTCCACCAGCACGCGCCGGCGCGCGGTTTCGTCGGGCGCCCATTCGGCCACGAGGTCGAACAGCACGGCGTCGTTCGGCTTGTCCTTCTCGGTCGGGTGCGGCCAGTCGCTGCCCCACACCATGCGCTCGGGCGCGGCCTTGAAATAGGTTTCCGCGACCTTGACGGCGTCCGCATAGCCGGGCGGACCGACCTTGGTGTCCAAATAGACGCCGCTGAGCTTCACCCAGGTGCGGCCCTTGTCGAGCATCTGGCGGATCACCCGATAGGCCGCGTGGCCGGTGCCGTCCGGCTGCGGCAGGCGGCCCATGTGATCGAACACCACGGTCGACGGCAGGCGCTGCAGCAGGTCCGCGGCGGCGGCGATCTGGTCGCCGCGCAAGTGGATTTGCACGTGCCAGCCCATCTCGTTCACCCGCTTCGACAGCGGCTCGATCATGTCGAGAGTCGTGGTCGCGGTTGCCGGATCGAACTGGGTGAAGCGGATGCCGCGAATGCCGCCGTCGGCCATGCGCTTGAGCTCGGCGTCGGTCACCTCGGGCGTCACCACGGCAACCCCGCGCGCCGAGGTGCCGAGTTGGGCGATGGCATCGAGCGTCACCCGGTTGTCGGTCACATAGACCGCCGGCGTCACGATGACGACGCGCGTCGTGCCGAGGCGCTTCTGCAACAGTTGGTACGCATTCACGGTGGCGTTGGTCTGCATGCGCGACCCGGGCCGGACCGGCGGAAACCGATCGTCGTAGATGTGCATGTGACAGTCGCACGCGTTCGCCGGCGCCGTGAGCTTGGGCGCCTCGCTGCCGGCGGAATTGGGCACCGCGTGCTGGGCAAAAGCCTCTTGCATGTCGATTGCTCCCGCGGCCGCCAGCGCCGCCGCTCCGGTCGTTTTGAGAAAAGCCCGGCGTCCGATCGTGTCTGCGGTCATGAAGCCCTCCCGTCGCGGTCGCGTGCCATGATACATCGCGCGCGGGGGGCGGACGCAATCCGCTCGTACCGCCGCCGTATCGAGCGGAGAAATTCTGCGCTAGCGTTCCGTCATGACCGCGCGTTCCGCCCGCGACCGCCTCGAGGAGGCCCTGACCCGCATCGCCGATCCCCAAGGCGAGGGGGCGCGCGCCTGCCTGACCGTCTATGACCAGACGGCCCGCGCCGAGGCGGACGCGGCCGATGCGCGCGCACGCGCGGGCGTCACCCTCGGCCCGCTCGACGGCGCCATCGTCAGCGTCAAGGACCTGTTCGACGTGGCCGGCGAGCCGACGCGCGCGGGCTCGAAGGTGCTCGCCGAGGCGCCGCCCGCCGCCGCCGATGCGCCGGTGGTGCGTCGCCTGCGTGCCGCCGGCGGCGTCATCGTCGCCAAGACCAACATGAGCGAGTTCGCCTTCTCAGGCATCGGCACCAACCCGCATTACGGCACGCCCCGCAACCCGGCGGACCGCGCGCGCGTTCCCGGCGGCTCCTCGTCAGGGGCGGCGGTCGCGGCCGCCGACGGCCTGTGCGAGATCGCGATCGGCACCGACACCGGCGGCTCGACGCGCATACCTGCCGCGCTATGCGGCATCGTCGGGTTCAAGCCGAGCCAGTGGCGCATTCCAACCGACGGCGCGTTCCCGCTCTCGTTCACCCTCGACTCGATCGGACCGCTGGCGCGGACCGTCGCCGACTGCGCGCGCGCCGATGCGGTGATGGCGGGCGAGCAACCGGCGGCGCTCGATCCGGCTCCGCTCAATGGCCTGCGCCTCGGCGTTCCGCTCGGCCTGCCGCTGCAGGATTTCGACGCCACCGTGGCGGCGCGGTTCTCCGCCGCGCAAAAAACGCTGGGCGGCGCCGGCGTGCGGCTGTCGGACGAGCCGATCGACAGCTTTCTCGAGGCCATGGTGCGGATCAACGCCAAGAGCGGCTTTGCGCCGGCCGAGGCCTATTCGATCCATCGCGAGCGGCTGGCGAAGCAGGCCGCCGACTACGACCCCAATGTGCGTGCCCGGATCGAACGCGGCTCAAACCTGTCCGCCGCCGATTACGTCGCCATGGGGCGCGAGCGGGCAGGGCTGGTGCGCGCCATGGACGCGCGCTTGGCCGATCTCGACGGCCTCGTGCTGCCCACCACCCCGATCGTCGCTCCCACCATCGCCGAGGTCGCGACGCGAGAGGTTTTCGGCGCGAAAAACATGCTGCTGCTGCGCAACACCTCGATCGTCAATTTCTTCGACCTGTGCGCCATCTCGCTGCCGCTGCCCGGCGACGGGCTTCCGGTCGGCCTCATGCTGGTCGTCCGCAACAGCCACGACCGCCGCCTGTTCCGCATCGCCGCGGCGGTCGAGCGGTTGCTGGCGGGATGAGGCCGCGCCGGCCGGAACTCGCGTATTTTCAATCGGTTCGCGCGACGGCCTGAAGCGCCACCTCGCAAATGGCGCGACGCTCGGCCCGGCACGGACGGAACCTATTACCGCCAGGTGCGTTAGCGCTCTTGTTTCAGCGGCTTGGGCAGGGGGTGTGCCATGTTGCTTGAAGAATGTCGCAGATACGCGCGAAGCTGTCTGAGCCTGTCGAGGATTTATCAGGCTCCATCGCACCGGACGCTGTTGCTCGAAATGGCCGATGCATGGGACCGGCTCGCTCGCCAGCCGGAGGACAAGGATGGTCCAAGCGATCGGCTCGGCCGCGCGCCATGATAACGGCCGCTTAGACGAAATCCCTCATGCTCCGCGCGGGGATCGCGCGCACAGTCCATCGACAGCCCATCGGGCGCCGAGCCGGACGGGACGCGCGATCCGTTCATCCTATGCGGCCCGCGCCGCGCAGTGCCGGGCGCAGGCGGCGTGGAACGCGCGCGCCGCCCGCGAGGCCACGCACGAGCACGCCCGCGCCGGCTTCCAGCAGCTTGGCGCAGCCTGGGATGTCCTGGCCGGGGTTTACGACCAGCTGCGGCCCTATCAGGCGGCGAGCCGATCGCATTGAACTCACAGCGGCGCGATCGAGCGGCCGAACTGGTGCTGCATCGCGTCGTTGATGTATTTGAGCATCAAGCGGCAAGCGGCGTCTTCGCCGGATACGCGGTCGAGCACGTTCTTCTTTCCGCGCTCGCTGTAATAGACGACCCAGCCGCCGTCCGACTTTTCGATGCCGTAACATTCGCCGGGGCCGAGGTTGCCATCGAGCACGTAGAAATAATCGGGCACGCCGTTTCGGCGGAACAGGGCGCCGAGTTCGCCGACCGTCATGGGCCGGGCACTTCCTTGAGATAGCCTTCGGCGACAAGCTGCTGCACCGGCCTCTCGAGCATGTACTGAACGCCGCCGCCCGGCTGGTCGAACCACGGCACCGCTTCGCCCGCCTTGGCCGGCAGGGGCTTGAGCACTTCATAGCGATAATACGGCATCTTCGACTTGTCGTACGGCAGGGCTCTCGCTTCGTAGGACGTGCCGGCGGGGGACAGGAATCTGCCTCCCGGAAGTCCGTAGCGGTCGATCACCGTGCCGGGCGCGAGCGTCACCTCGCGCGGCGGGGATTGGAATCCATCGTCCGGCGGGAAGCGATAGCGACCGTCCGCGTCAAGCCATTGATCGCTCAGATCGGCCCGTGCATTCGCAGGCCGTTGCACCGCCGCCGTGGGCTGAAGCTCCGCTGCCGCGGCGCCGGTGGCGACAACCCCGCCGGTGGCCTGCCGCGGTGTGTCCACGGTGCTCGTGAAAACGCCGAGCGCGATCAGGCATGCGGCCCAAAGGGCTTTGCGCATCATCGTCTCCCTGCCACGGATGAAGCCGACGGGCATTCTACGCCGGCTTTGGACCCGGATGGGCCGATGTCCGCTCCGATCGTCCGCCCTTCCGCAAGCCGGTCCGACGCCATAACATCGTCGGCGCGTCCAAGGGAGGAGATGCCATGACCCATCGCATCGCGCTCAGCCGGCGCCGGCTGCTGGCGGGCGCCGCGGCGACCACGACCGTGTTGGCGGCGCCGGCGATCGTGCGCGCGCAGGCCCAGGCGTTGAGGATCGCGGTGCTGCTGCCGCGCTCCGGCTATCTGGCGCCGGCCGGGCAGGGCTGCCATCGCGGCGCGCTGATCGCCCCCAAGGTGCTGGCCGATTACGGGCACAAGGTCGAGCTGGTGCACGTGGATTTCGAATCGAACGTCGACCTCGCGCGCACCCAGGCGGAGCGCGTGATCAACGACGGCGTGCATTGCGTGGTCGGCGCATTCGATTCCGCCGCGACCACGGCGATCGCCCAGGTGTGCGAGCCGCGCAAGGTGCCGTTCGTGATCAATATCGGCGCCGCCACCCAACTGACCAAGCTCGGCTACCAGTTCCTGGTGCGCAACTTCCCGACCGGGATCATGATCATCAACAACGGGCTGCAGCTCATCAAGGACCTGCTCGCCGCCACCAAGGCGGCGCCGAAGACGGCGGTGTTCCTGCACGCGAACGACACCTTCGGCACGGCGCAGCGCCAGGGCATGGACAAGTTCTTCCCGACCGCGCAGCTGCCGTTCCAGCTGCTCGACTCCATCGCCTACGATCCCAAGGCGCAGGATCTCTCGGTCGAGGTGACCAAGATCCGTGCGCTCAATCCCGACATGGTGCTGGTGGTGACGCGGGCGGCCGATTCCATCAAGCTGGTGCGCGACATGGTGCGCCAGCGCTTCCAGCCCATGGGGATCGTCTCGCCCGGCTCGCCCGGGCTCTACGACGAGGAGTTCTACCAGGCGCTGGGGCCGCTCGCCGACTACCACACCTACAATGTCCCGTGGGCCAACCCGAAGACCCAGATGGCGCTGGCGCTCGAGGCGGCGTTCAAGCCGGCACATCCGAACTTCCGCTTCGCCGTCGAGTGCTTCAACGTCGGCTTCACCTTCGAGGCGCTTCTGATCGCGGCCGACGCCTACAAGCGCGCCGGCACCACCGACGGCCCGGAGCTGATGAAGGCGATCAAGCAGACCAACATCGTCGAGCACGTGATGATCGGCGGGCCGATCCGGTTCGACGAGAAGGGCCAGAATCCCGGGATCCCGTCGGCGGTGCTGCAGAACCGCAACCGCACGCCGACCGTGGTGCTGCCCGAGGCGGTCGCCACCATGGCCCCGGTGTTCCCGATGCCGGCCTGGCAGGGGCGGACGTAGGTCTACCTCTCCCCGCTTGCGGGGAGAGGTCGACGCGCGAAGCGCGTCGGGGTGGGGGGGCTGTCCAGTGCGCGGATCGAACAAGATCAAGACCGATCTTGCTCGACAACTTCGGGCAAATTCAACGAAGGCGGAGCTCCGCCTCTGGAATCGTCTTCGCTCTCGAGCGCTCAATGGTCACAAGTTTGTTCGCCAGGAAGCGATCGGTCCATATATCGTGGACTTCGTCTGCCGCAAGCAGCGCGTGGTCGTCGAAGTTGACGGCGGGCAACACGCGATCGACACGCGCGATGCGGTCAGAGACAAGTGGCTGGTCGAACGCGGCTACCGCGCACTGCGTTTCTGGAACAACGACGTGATGGGGAATGTCGACGGCGTTCTCGAGATGATCGCAGCGGCGTTGCCTGCGCAAAGGCCCCCTCACCCGGATCGCTGACGCGATCCGACCTCTCCCCGCAAGCGGGGAGAGGTAAGCCTCACGCCGCCTTCAGCAACCGACTCACCGTCGGCCACGGATCGGGCGCGAGGTTCTTGAACGGCGCGGCGTCGGCCTCGGTCATGCGGCCGGTGATCGCCTGTTCGAACGACGGCCGCGTGCGCACGCGCTCGTACCACGCGGCGACGGCCGGCCGCTTCGCCCAGATCGGCGCCATGCGCAAGAGGTCGAGCCGCAGGATGTAGGGAATGACCGCGGCTTCGG
>DASPZC010000433.1:0-18728 GCA_035636455.1 Xanthobacteraceae bacterium | reverse complement strand
AGATCGCCGTATGCGCCGGCGGCAAGGTGGTCGACCTCACTGCGCTCGACGTGGGCGCGCGCCTCGTGTGCCTCGACGACGCCGGACGCGTCGTGCGCGTCGAGGAGGCCGGCGAAAGGTTCGGCGCGGCGCTGGGGCTCGAGCTGGCGCCCGGCCGGCATCTCGATCCCGCCGCGGCCCGCGCGCTTGCCGCGCGCATGGCCGACGATCTGTTCGCGGCGATGCGCGGCGCTGCGCCCGCGGCGGACGGCCGAAGCCTGCTGCGGCTCGAGGCGCTGGCATGGCGCGCGCCGATCGACGTGGTGACTTTTTCCGGCGGCGTCGCCGAATACATTTACGGCCGCGAGACCGGCGCGTTCGGCGACCTCGGCCCGCTGCTCGCCGCCGCGCTGCGCGCCCGCGTCGAAAGCTGGGGACCGCGCATCGAGCCGCCCGACGAGGGGATCCGCGCCACCGCCATCGGCGCCGCCCAATACGCGACCCAGATCAGCGGCAGCACCATCTTCGTCTCGCCGCTCGACGTGCTGCCGCTGCGCAACGTGCCGGTGATCGCCCCCGACCTCGCGCTCGCGGAGACGGTCGATCCGGCGGCGGTCGCGTCCGCCGTCGGCGCGGCCCTCAAGCATCTCGACTTGGCGCAGGCCGACGGCCCGGTCGCCGTGTTCGTGCCTTGGCGCGGCTCCGCGACCTTCGCGCGGCTCGACGCGCTCTGCCGCGGCGTCGCCGCCGGGCTGTCGCCGGTGCTCGCGCGCGGCCATCCCCTCGTGCTTGCCGGCGACGGCGACGTCGGCGGCCTCCTCGGCATCCACTGCCGCGACGAGCTGAAGCTCTTGAGCCCCATCGTCTCGATCGACGGCCTCGAGCTGCAGCAATTCGACTACATCGACATCGGCGCGCTGCTGCAAAACTCCGGCGCCGTCCCGGTGGTGATCAAGTCGCTCATTTTTCCTGGTGCCGCGCCGCGGCCGCTCCCCGGGCGCAGCGCAGCACGAAGTGGTGCGCTGCAGACCCGGGGTCCATAACACTCGGCATTGGTCACGGCTCCCTGTATCGCCCTTGATTCGTCCGGCCATCTGCCGTACATTCTCGCAAAGCAAAGGCCAGGTCATGGCAACCACGAGTTCACGCCGAAAGCCGACATCCCGCGCCCGGGCAGAGCGCCTGGAGGCCCGGATTTCACGCGACCAGAAAGTGCTGTTCCTGCGGGCGGCTGAGTTGCAGGGCCGCACGTTGACGGATTTTGTCGTGTCCAGCGCCCACGATGCGGCGGTGCGAACGATCGAGGAGATGCAGATTATCCGATTGAGCGCCGAGGACAGTCGAGCCTTCGCCGAGGCGCTGCTCAACCCGCGCAAACCCAACGAAAAGCTTCGTGCGGCGGCGCGTCGCTATCGAGGGATGATCGGGGGCTGAGTGGCGACCGCGCCCTCCGGCTACCGCGTCGAACGCCTCGGAGACCAGCACGATCGGACCGCTTTCTCGTGCGAGGTCGAGGTGCTTGATCGATATTTCCGCACACGGGCGGGGCAGGACAGCCGCAAACGGGTCGCGTCGTGCTTTGTCCTCGTTGCGGCAGCCGGCTCGGCAGCCGGCTATTACACTCTATCCGCCAGCAGCATTGCGCTCGCCGATCTACCGTCCAATCTTACGCGGAAGCTGCCGCGCTATCCGCTGATGCCCACGACCCTCATGGGCCGTCTTGCCGTCGATCACCGACGACGCGGTCAAAGGCTGGGCGAGCTATTGCTGTTCGACGCATTCAGCCGGACGCTGCGAAGCGAGATCGCATCATATGCCTTTGTCGTCGATGCCAAGGACGACGCCGCTCAAACGTTCTACGAACGCTACGGTTTCATGCTGCTCCCAAGCGCCGGACGGCGGCTTTTCCTACCGCTTGCTGAGATCGCGAACCTGTTCACAGGTCGTAGGATGGGTTGACCCCGACGAAAGCCCGGGGAAACCCATCGATGGGATTCGCTTCGGTCAACCCATCCTACGCAACCTCCATCACCACGTTGCCGATCGCCTTGCCCTGCTCGACCGCGTGGTGCGCGGCGACGATGTCGGCGAGCGGGAACGTCATGGCGACGTTGTGGATCAGGCGGTTGTCCTCGAGCATGCGGGTGATGTCGGCGATGGCGCGGTTGCGCTCGTCGGCGCTCAGCTCGTAGACCAGCATGAACCGCAGGTGAATCGAGTTGACGAGGCAGAAGCCCGCCGGGATCTGCGTCTCCGGCCGGCCGGTGCCGTAGACCACGACCGTGCCCTTCGGCCGCAGCACCGTGGGCAGCAGCGCCGCGTTGGCGGCGAGGTCGAGCTCGATCACCGCGTCGGCGCCGGTCTTGTTGGTGATCTCGGCGACGCGCTCGCCGGCGTTCTCGCGCATGTAATCGACGACATGGTCGGCCCCGGCCTCGCCGGCGACCTTGGCCTTGGCGGCGGAGCTGATGGTCGTGATCACGCGCGCGCCGCGCGCCTTGGCGAACTGGATGGCGTAATGGGCGACCGCGCCGGCGCCGCCGGCGATCAGCACGGTCATGCCGGCCGCCGTGCCGGCGAGCGCCAGCGCATGCCAGGCGGTGAGCGCCGGGATGCCGAGGCAGGCGCCCGCCTCGAAGCCGATGTGCGCCGGCAGCGCCACCGCCTGCTCCTGCGGCAGCACCACGTAGTCGGCGGCGGTGCCGAACGGCCGCTTCCACTGGCCGTTCCACGTCCACACCCGCTCGCCGACGCGCGCGCCCGGCACGCCCTCCCCCACGAGGTCGATCTCGCCGGCGCCGTCGCTGTGCGGAATGACGCGCGGGAAGGCGATCTTGCGCGCGGTGCCGGCGCGGCTCTTCACGTCGGACGGGTTGACGCCGGAGGTCTTCAGCCGCACGCGTACCTCGCCCGGCCCCGGCCGCGGCGTCTCCATCTCGCCGATGTTCAGCACGTCGGCGGCCGCGCCGTTCTTCTCGTACCAGGCTGCGCGCATGATCGGCCTCCCGCTGGCTCTCGCTGCAGCCGCCCTCTATAAAGACATCCGTCCCGCCGCGCCACGCGGCCGCGACCGAACAACCCATGCCGATATCCCCGCGCCGCACGCTCTTCGGCCTCTACGCCCTGCTCGTCGCCGCCAACGTGCTCGCCTGGGCGGCGGCGCTCGTTGAGTTCGGCCATCGCCCCGACCTCCTCGGCATCGCCTTCCTCGCCTACGCGCTCGGGCTGCGCCACGCGGTCGATGCCGACCACATCGCCGCCATCGACAACGTGGTGCGCAAGCTGATGCAGGAGGGCAAGCGGCCGCTCGCCGCCGGCCTGTTCTTCTCGCTCGGCCACTCGACCCTGGTGGTGCTGGCGACGGTGGCGATCGCCGCCGCGGCCGCGGCGATGCAGGAGCGGTTCGCGGCGTTCCGCGAGGTCGGCGCGCTGATCGGCACCGCCGTCTCGGCGACGTTCCTGCTCGCCATCGCGGCGGCGAATTTCTTGATCCTGCGCGAGGTATGGCGGCTATTCCTCAGCGCGCGCCGCGGCGGCCGCGTCGCGGCGCAAAACCTCGAGGGCGTGCTCGCCGGCCACGGCCTGCTGGCACGATTGTTTCGCCCGCTGTTCCGCATCGTCACAAAGAGCTGGCACATGTACCCGCTCGGCCTGCTGTTCGCGCTCGGCTTCGACACCGCGACCGAGATCGGGCTGCTCGGCATCGCCGCCTCGCAGACCGCCCAGGGCCTGCCGCTGTGGTCGGTGCTGATCTTCCCCGCTCTGTTCACCGCCGGCATGGCGCTCGTCGACACCAGCGACGGCGTGCTGATGGTCGGCGCCTACGGCTGGGCGTTCACCGATGCGCTGAGAAAACTCTGGTACAATCTCACGATCACCGCGGTGTCCGTGCTTGTGGCGCTGCTGATCGGCGGCATCGAGGCGCTCTCGCTGATCGGCGACCGGCTCGGCCTCGGCGGCGCCTTCTGGGTCGGCGTGCGAAATTTCAACGACGGCCTCGGCGCCGCCGGCTTCCTCGTCATCGGCGCCTGCATCGCCTGCTGGATCGCCTCCGCGCTGATCTACCGCTGGAAGGTGGCGCCGCAAACTCCGACCTCATCCTGAGGAGGCCGTGCGCAGCACGGCCGTCTCGAAGGATGGCCGCGTGCACGATCGTTTGATACGGATCGGGCCGCCCTCGTGCTTCGAGACGCGAGGCCTGCGGCCTCGCTCCTCAGCATGAGGGCGGATCGAAGGGCGCCGTGCTCCTCACCATGAGGTCCGGAGTGTACCTCAAACACCAAGATACGCCCGCCGCACCTCCGCATCATCCAGCAGCGCCGCGGCGGCGCCGGTCATGCGCACCTTGCCGACGTCGAGGATCACGCCGCGGCCGGCGAGCGAGAGCGCCCAGGTGGCGTTCTGCTCGGCGAGCAGCACGGCGAGGCCCTCGCTTGCCTGGATCTCGCGCAGGATGTCGCCGATGCGCTCGACGATCACCGGGGCGAGGCCGAGCGAGGGCTCGTCGAGCATCAGCAGCGCGGGCCGCGCCATCAGCGCGCGGCCGATGGCGAGCATCTGCTGCTCGCCGCCCGAGAGGTTGCCGGCGCGCTGGCCGGCGCGCTCCTCGAGCAGCGGGAAGTAGCCGTAGATGCGCGCAAGGCGCTGCGGCAGCTCGGCCGGAGCGCGCGAGATCGCTCCGACCCGCAGATTGTCGAGCACCGAGAGCTGGGGAAACACCCGCCGGCCCTCGGGCGAATAGCCGACGCCGCGGCGCACCACCTGCGAGGCTTTGAGGCCCTTGAGGTCCTGGCCGTCGAGGGTGACGCGCCCGCGCGCGTAGCCCGCCATGCCGAGCACCGCCTTCAGCGTGCTCGACTTGCCGGCGCCGTTGGCGCCGATCAGCGCGACGGTCTCCCCGGCGTCGAGCGTGAGCGCGACGCCGTCGGTGCCGACGATCGGCCCGTAGGTGACCCGCAGATCTTCAATGACGAGCTTGGGCATAGCGCTTGCCGAGATAGGCCTCGATCACCGCCGCGTTGCGCAGCACCTCCTGCGGCAGGCCGCGCGCCAGCTCCCTGCCCTGCGCCATCACCAGCACGCGGTCGCACAGGTCGGAGATGAAGCGCATGTTGTGGTCGATCACCACGACGGCGATGCCGCGCTCGCGCACCAGGCGGATGGTGTCGCGCACGTGGTCGGTCTCCTCGCCCGACAGGCCGGCCGCCGGCTCGTCGAGCATGATGAGGCGCGGCCGCGCCGCCAGCCCGATCGCCATGCCGAGCACCTTCTGGAAGCCGTACGGCAGGCCGCTCGCCACCTGGTCGGCGACGCGCGCGAGATCGAGCCAGTGCATGATCTCCTCGACGTGCCGCTCCGCGCTTTCGCGTTGCGCCCGCGCCGCGCGCGTGCCGAACAGCGCCGGCAGCAGCCCCGGAAAAATCTGGCGGAACGCGCCGCGCAGCAGATTCTCGCGCACGGTCTGCGCGGCGTAGACAGTGGTCGCCTGGAACGTCCGCACCAGGCCGCTCTCGACCAGCACGTGCGGCGGCAGGCCGGTGACCTCGCGGCCGGCGAGCGTGACGCGGCCGCCGGTCGGTTGAAGCACACCCGACACCAGGTTGACCGCCGTGGTCTTGCCGGCGCCGTTCGGGCCGATGATGCCGAGGATTTCGTGCTCCGCGACCGCGAAGCTGAGATCCGCCACGGCCTGCAGGCCGCCGAAGCGCTTCGACAGTCCCTCGACGGCGAGCAGGGTCATGTCGCCGGCCTCGGCCGTTGCGCGCGCACGCGGCGGTCGCGCACGAGCGCGCGCAGTTTTCGCCCCAGCTCGATCAGGCCGCCCGGCAGAAACGCCATGGTGGCGAACAGGATGAAGCCGAACATGATTTGCTGCAGGTTGACGTAGCCGCGCAGCAGCTCCGGCAGGGTGACCATGAACACCGTGCCGAGCAGCGCGCCCGCCAGGCTGGTCATGCCACCGATCACGTTCATCACCACCAGGTTGAGCGACTGCACGATGGAGAAACTCTCCGGCCCGACGTAGCGGATGTAGTGCGCCAGCAGCGCGCCCTGCATGCCGGCGAGCGCGCAGGCGATCACGAACACCGTCACCTTGACCCTGATCACCGGTACGCCGGAGCACTCGGCGAGCCGCTCGCCCTCGCGGATGGCGTCGATGGCGCGGCCGTATTCGCTGGCGAGGATGCGCGCGGTGAGCCCGACGCCGAACAGCGCGAAGGCGAGCGCGAAGTAGTAATAGGCGCGGTTCGACAGCAGGAACGCATAGGGCGGCGGCACGTCGAAAATGCCGTTCGAGCCGCCGGTGAGCCACGCGTTCTCGACGATCGCCATGCGCACCACCTCGCCGAACAGGAAGGTGACGAGCACGAAATACTTGCCGGTGAGCCGCAGCACGATCGGCCCGACGATGACGGCGAGCAGCGCTGCCGCCGCGGTGCCGACCATGAGCCCGGCCGGCCATGGCAGGCCGAGCCGCATCACGCTGAGCACCGAGCCGTAGGCGCCGAGCGCCTGGAAGGCGGCGTGGCCGAGGCTGACATGCCCGGTGCGGATGATGAGATGGAGCGAGGCGGCGCCGATCGCCGTGAGGCAGATCAGCACGCCGACGTGGTGCAGGAACTTGTCCTCGGTCAGCCACGGCCAGCCGAGCACGATGGCGGCGGTGAGCAGCAGATAGAGGCGCTCGCGCGTCATCTCACGTCTCCGGCGTGCCGAGGATGCCCCACGGCCGCACGATCAGCAGCAGGATGACCACGCCGAACGACAGGAACGCGGAGGCGGCGGCGCCGTAGAACGTGCCGACGAAGCTCTCGGTGAAGCCGAGGATGACGCCGCCGAGCGCGGCGCCCGGGATCGAGCCCATGCCGCCGAGGATCACCACGATGAACGCCATCATCAACGGCCGCTCGCCGAGGAACGGCGACACCGCGTAGATCTGCCCCCACAGGCTGCCGGCGAGCGCCGCCAGCAGGATGGCGACGAAGAACGCGATCTTATAGGTGCGCCGCGTGTCCACCCCCTGGGTCTCGGCGATCTCCACGTCCTGGGCGGTGGCGCGCATGGCGAGCCCGGCGCGGGTGTGGCGGATGAAGACGTAGAATCCGGCGAGCGCGGCGACCGCGATGAACACGACGATCAGCCGGTCGACCGGCAGGATGATGTCGCCGAGGAACAGCACGTCGGTGAAGGTCGCCGGCATGTTGCGCTCGTACACGTCCCACACCAGCACGCCGCCGAACATCAGCATCATGTTCAGGCCGAGCAGGCCGATCATGCTCTCGAACATGCGCTGGTAGAACCAGCGGAACACCAGCCATTCGAGCGCCATCGACGCGACGGCGACGCCGAGCACGCCGGCGGGGAGCGCGACCAGCCACGGCCACTGCCAGTCCTTCATCAGGTGATAGAGCGCGAACGCGCCCAGCATGGCGAACTCGCCGTGAGCGAAGTTCACCACCCGCATGATGCCGAACAGCAGGGTGAAGCCGAGCGCGACCAGGATATAGATCGCGGCGAGGCCGATGCCGTTGACGACGACCTGCCCGAGGATCGTGACGTTGAGCACCGGCCCCTGCCCCTGAGCGTTCTTCACCTCTCCCCGCTTGCGGGGAGAGGTCGGATCGCGAAGCGATCCGGGTGAGGGGGCGTTTGAGGAAGCGCGTACTCGCGGAGGCCCCCTCACCCCAACCCTCTCCCCGCAAGCGGGGGGAGGGAGTCTACGGATTGAACTTCGCCCGCTTGACGATCTTGCCGCTCTTCACCTCGGACCAGTAGTACGGCAGCAGCAATTGGCGATTGACGCCGTAGCTCTCCTTGCCGGTCCATTTGATCGGCCCGTAGATGCCGGCGTCGTAGCCGTCGGTGGTCTCGAGCGCGGCGCGCACCTTGTCGGTCTCGAGCGAGTCCGCGCGCTTGATCGCCTCGGTCAGCAGCAGCACGGAGTGATAGAACGCCGGCATGAAGGCGTTGATCACGCCCTTGCCGTAGCGCTTCTCGTAGGCGGTCTTGAGCCGCTGTCCCGCCGGCGTGTCCCAGTCGAAAATGTCGTAGGACAGGAATCCCTCGGCCGCCGGGCCGGCGATCTCCATGATCTCGTCGATGGCCGGCCCGCCGATCTGCATCACGTTGCCGCGGAAGCCGGCCTGGCGGATCTGCTTGAGCATCAGCCCGGCCTCGCCCGGCGCGTTGCCGTCGAACTCGAACGCGTCGACCTTCTGCGCCATCATGCGCAGGATCAGCGGCGTGAACTCCTTGATGCCGCGCTCGTAGAAATCGATCTCCGTCTCGAACCCCTGCTTGCGATAGTCCTCGGCGAGCGGCTTGGTGACCGACTGGCCGACCGCGTCGTTGGGCGCGATCAGCGCCACCTTCTTGATCGCCGGGACGTTGTCCTTGAGCCATTTGATCAGCGGCGGGCCGAACTCGATGTTGGTGGGGTAGATGCGGAAATTGTACGGGTCGGGCGTGTCGTTCTTGAGGATCTGCGGCGCGTAGCCGTCGGTCATGGCCAGCACCTTGGCCGGGTTGCTGACGCCGATCACGCCGAGCGCCGGCGGCGAGCCGACCGGGCCGATGATGAATTTCACCTTGTCCTGGTTGACCAGCCGCTCCGCCGCCACCTTGCCGCCCTGGCCGGTGTACTGGTCGTCGTACATGATCAGCTCGAGCGCATGGGGCTTGCCGCCCACCTTGATGCCGCCGGCCGCGTTGAGGTCGGCGACCGCGAGTTCCATGCCGCGCTGGGCGGCGAGACCCCAGGCGGTGCCGCCGCCCGACAGCGGCCCGATGCCGCCGATCTTGACCACCTCCTGCGCCTGCGCGCTCGTCGCGAGCAGCACGGCCGCGGCGAGCGCGGCGAGCCGTTTCGGCATGGGATTCTCCTCCCCGAAATTTTTGTACGACATGCCAGCTTGCGGGCGGGCGCCGACCGCGTCAAGGTTCATGCGCGATGCGCAAGACCATCGTGGTCATCGTCGTTCTCGCCGCGCTCGTCGCCGGCTATTCGGCCTGGCCGTTCTTCGGCCTGTTCGGGCTCGTGCGCGCGGTCGAGGCGCGCGACCTTCCCGCGATCGCCGCGCGCGTCGATGTGAGGGAGCTGCGCCGCGCGTTCGTCGATCAGCTGGTGCGGACCTATCTGCGCGTCACCGGACGCGACCGCAACCTCAATCCGCTGACGCAGAACATCCTCGCCCGCGCCGCCGGCGCCTTCGTCGATCCGCTCGTCGCCAAATTGCTGTCGTCCGAGGTGCTCGCCGACCTGCTGCGCAACGGCTGGCCCGCCGACGTGCTCCCCGGCCGCCCCGCCGACATGAAGGGGCTCTCGCGCGAAAACCTCGGCAGCCTGTGGCCGCTCTACGCGAACGCGGACTACGGCATCGGCAGCTTTCGCGTGTCCGTTCCGGCCGACCGGCCGGCGCCGCAGCGCTTCCGCTTGAGCCTGCGCCTGACGAACTGGACGTGGAAGCTCGACGGCATCGAGCTGCCCGAGCCGATCCGCCTGCGCCTGGTCGAGGAATTCTTGCGGGCGCATCCGGAGCAGCGGTGAATCAGCAGGCTCGTGTCCCGGATGCGGTGCAGCGCGCAGCGAAGCGGAGCGGTGCACTGCTGATCCGGGACCCAGCCTGCGCGAAGACAAGGCTCTGGACCCCGGGTCTGCAGTGCACCGCTACGCGCTGCACTGCGCCCGGGGAACGCCCGGTCGTGCCCCGGATGCGATGCAGCACGGAGCGCAGCGGAGTGGTGCATCGCTGATCCGGGGTCCACCTGTTGAAGCCTGGACCCCGGGTCTGCAGCACATCACTTCGCTTCGCTACGTGCTGCACTGCGCCCGGGGAACGCGGTTGGCGCGCGCCCGGGACACAAAATCATCACAGCTCCTGCGTCCGCCGCTTCATGGCGTCGTCCCACACCTTGTCGCGGTCGGCGTCGAACACGAGCTGCGCGTCCGGCGCGGCGACGAACCACGCCTTGAGCGTCAGCTCGCCCTCGAGCTGGCCCGGTCCCCAGCCGGCGTAGCCGAACGCGACCAGGCTCTTCTTCGGCCCCTCGTTCTTCGCCATGTCGTGCAGGATCGCGCGGGTCGACGTCACCGCCACCTGGCCGTCGATGCGCATGGTCTCCGGCCGCTGATAGTCGGCGCTGTGCAGCACGAAGCCGCGGTCCGGCTGCACCGGGCCGCCCACGAAGATGCGCACGCTTCCCTCGACCGCGGCGTCCTTCTCGCCCAGCGCCGCGAGGAGGCTCGCCAGCGTGCGCTCCTGCGCCGGCCGATTGATGACGATGCCCATGGCGCCGTTGCGGTCGTGCCGCACCATCACGATCACCGTGCGCGAGAAGCGCGGATCGCCCAGCGCCGGCGAGGCGACCAGCAGTTGGCCGGCGAGCGAGCCGCGCGCCGGCGTCTTGTCCGGTCCCTGCAACGCCGCATGCAGCAGGCTCGCCGGCAGGACGATCGCCGCGACGATCAGGCTCAGGTGCGTGAGACGGAGCACCGGCGCGGACAACCCGCCGAGCGCGGAGGCCTAATATCCGCCGTGCGGGCGCCGGCAGCCCCACACGTGGCAGCATCCGTGACGGTGCGGATGCGGCCTTACGCACACCTCGCGGGCCGGCGCGCGGCATCTCACGTTGCCCGGCACGCAGTGGACCTGCACGACGCTGTCCATGTCCGCCGGCAACAGCGACGTTGCCGAGGGCAGCGGCATGGCGCCCGCTGCAGTGATCAGTTGCGTGACGAGCGCCAACGTGCCGATCGACAGCGCGGCCGTGATACCCCGTTTCATGATGCCTTCCTCCCGACTCTTGTGAGATTGCTCCACCGACTTTCCCCGTCCGGGGGCGTCGATTAAACGGCCAAGCCGCATCGGTGGCAAGCGCTTTCGTCGTCAACCTCTCATCGTAGCCCGGATGAGGGGTCCCCGTCGCGCGAAGCGTGACGGGGCGCCCCTGAGCGCAGCGTAATCCGGGATCCCGCATTCCGCTCCGCTCCATGCGGGCTACAATGTCAACCCATCCCACAGGGGCCTTTCCCATGAACCGAGTTCTCATCACCGGCGCGGCCGGCAACATCGGGCGCACGCTGCGCGAGGGTTTTCGCGGGCGCTACCCGGTCCTGCGCCTGTCGGACATCGCCCCGATGCAGCCGGCCGGTCCGGGCGAGGAGCTGGCGCCCGCCGACCTCACCGATTCCGCCGCGGTGGAAGCGGCCATGCAGGGCGTCGACTGCGTCGTGCATCTCGGCGCCATCGGGGTGGAAGACGCGTGGGAGAAGATCCTGCCCAACAACATCGTCGGGACCTGGAACGTGTTCGAGGCGGCACGGCGCGCCGGCGTGCGCCGCGTCATCTATGCCAGCTCGCATCACGCGGTCGGCTTCTATCGCCGCGCCCGCGTCATCGACGCGAGCGTGCTGCCGCGCCCCGACGGTCCCTATGGGGTCGCCAAGGTGTTCGGCGAGGCGGTCGGGCGCCTCTACGCCGACAAGCACGCCATCTCGGTCGCGTGCCTGCGCATCGGCGCCTTTCGCGAGCGGCCGGCGGACCGCCGCCAGATGCACGTGTGGCTGAGCAAGCGCGACGCCGTTCATCTGGTGGGCTGCTGCATCGACGCGCCCGATTATCATTTCATCGTGGTCTACGGCGTCTCCGCCAACGCGCGCAACCGCTACCGCAACGTCGGCCTCGACTTTCTCGGCTACCGGCCGCACGACGATTCCGAGGATTTCGCCGCCGAGATTTTGCGCGCGCCCGACACCGAGGACCCGATCTCCCGCCAATTCCACGGCGGCCCCTACCCGCAGACGGGCTTCGACGGCGATCTGGCGAAGATCGATTGAGAATCACAAGCACTCTCCCGACCTCATGGTGAGGAGCCGCGCACCGATCTCGGGTTTACCCGAGATCGGCAAGTTTGATGCGCAAGTCGGCTACAGCCGACTTGCGTGCGGCGTCTCGAACCATGGCCACAGATTCGCCTGCTGCCATCCTTCGAGACGGCCGCTGCGCGGCCTCCTCAGGATGAGGTCAGAGCAGTTCATCGGAAACAGAAAATCCGAACGTGCGGATCTCAATGCTCTCGCCGCCCCTGTGAGATGATTTTTGCCGCCCTACGCGCTGCCGCCGTTGGGGCAGTTGGCCTTGATCCAGTCCGCGAGCGGCTGGATCTGAGCGGGGATGAAAAAGGGCGGACCGTCGGCGGGCATCTGCTGAAAGATCGATCCGTCGAACGGCGGGTCGCCCTGGAGCGCCTTGATGATGTTCGAATTTTCCGGTTGGCCGATCACCAGGATCTGCCAGGTCCCCTGCTCGTTCGGCGGGTCGCCGGGAGCTTGGCTCACGTTCGGCACATTGCCGGTCGTGAATTGTTTGTACGTGCAGGTGTTCCAGAACGCGCCGTGCGGGGCGCCGCCGATGTTGGAGCCCAGCGCGGCGATGACGTCGTTGAGATGCTTCTGCACGTCGGCATAGGAATTGAGCGCCATGGCGATCGTCCTCCGTTTGAATCAGGCCAGTCTCGCATCGAAGAGGTTCACTGCATCGGCGCGAACAGCGCACGATCCCGTATCATCGGCTGAGCGCCCGCGAACGGATTGGGCCGCTCCGGCGACCGCACGCTCGATTGCACCAGGCTGAAGCTGAACTCCGTGCCCTTGAGGGCGGAACTGGCATGGCATCCGGTGCAACCGCCCATGTTGAGCGGCGTCTTGAAGTCGGGCTCGCCCTGGAACGGCAGGAACCGGACGTTGTTGAACGGCGAGCCGTCCTGGTTCACGTCCGAGGGTGCGCCGGTGCTGGCAAGGCGGCCGCTGTAGACGCCGAGCGTATAGTCCGTCTCGATCACCGCATTGGCGGTGTAGTAGGTGCCGGGGTCGGTGCCGCCCAGGCCGCCGACCTCGCTCTTGTCGAACGGCACCGGCTGCACGTTGATCAGCTTGTAATAGAGCCACGGCGAGTCGGTCATGCCGTTCTGCGCGAGGTAGGTCTTGATCGCCTGGTGCGCCATCGCGTTGACCTTGATGACCTCGGGCGGGATCGGGTGCCAGCGCTGGTTGACGCAGATGTTGCCGCCGGACGGCAGGCCGGTATCGGCCGGGTTCTCGCGGAAGAACAGCCGCGCGCCGGGGGTGGTGCAGTAGCTGTCGTCGGGATTGACGAACGTCACCGTCGGGTTGGGGCTGTTCGGATTCGACTGCAGCGGCGGAGAGGTCGGCGTCGGCCGCGGCTGCGGGCTCACGTTGTTGCCGTCCGCGTCCTCGACGCGGTTGCGGTTCTGGTCGAGGATGTTGTCGGCCTGCTCGAACGTGGCCCAGATGAGCCACGGCGCGGACGGGGTCTTGGTGATGATGTGCAGCCCGATCAGGCCCCACTTGTCGTCCTCGCGATAGCACGGCACGTTCCCGTTCATCTCGTAGTAGCGCACGGTCGCGGTATGGAAGCGGCCCTTGCTGCGCTCGTCGTCGGTGAGCGGCCGCCACGCGGCCTTCACCTCGATGGTGTTGGCAGCCTTCAGGTCGCTGGTGGGCGGCGAAAACTGCACGAACGGCGGATTGGGGTCTTTGGTCTGGCCGGCGGCGAGCGCCTTCTGAAAATTGGTCATCGCCGTGTTCAGCGGCGGCCCCTTGTACCAGAACTGGTTGGCGACGATGGTGTCGTAGAGCGCGCGGTTCATCTTCACCATGTAGCGGATGAGCTGCGGCGCGCTGTTGGTGTTGGTCGGCGTGGCGGGCAGGGTGCCGGCGAAGGTTTGGTTGATCTGGATCTGCGTCGTCTCGTCGAGCGGGATCCACGACGTCTGCGCGACCTGCGACTGGCCGGTGCAGGGCGCGACCTGACCGTCCGGCGTGCCGACGTTGAAGGGCGAGTAGACATACTTGGGCGGCGCGTCGTAGCCGAAGTCCGGCGGGTTGGTCGCGTTGTACGGCGGCTGCTGCGCGATCGTCGCTCCGTGCGGGCCGGTCATCCGGTTGCCGTTGCCGGGATAGATCTCGACCTTGGCCCGCATCGTCTCCCACACCACCGGGGAGACATTGGCGCCGAAGGTCTTGCCGGTGTCCGGCGTGTCGCGCACGCCGCCGAGCGCCGGCCAGTTCAGCGCAATGAACGAGTTCCAGGCGAAGATCATCGCCAGCTCGGGACTGTTCCTGAATGCGCCGCCGCACTCGTCGCCCGGGATGGCCGACGAGACGACGAGCGGGCACGGATGGAGTTGCGCCCGCGCCGGCGGGCCGGCGCAGATGAGCGCCGCGGCAAGGCCTGCTCCCGCGGCGGCGGCAATCACGCGCCATGCGATCGATGGCTGCTGCATGCCGATCCCCTTCGCTCGTTGTGCTGAACGATCCCTCGCGCCCGCACCAGCCGCGTTCGGCCGTTTCCGCGGGGCAGCGTCTATTCAGCCGGGAGCGTAGCAGAGAGCTTGACTATTTCCTATAGAAATTTTGAATGCCTCAAGCTGTCAAAGGATCGCTCTGCGCCTACTCGCAGTCCGCCGGGACGATCGGCACGACGCTCGCCTGGCGGGCGCCGCCTTTGCCGATGGTGGCCTCCTGCGCCGGCTGCGGGCGCGAGGAGGTGTGGTACGAGATGTGCCAGGCGCCGTCTCGCTTGACGATCAGCATGGTGAAGCCCCCGGGCATCGCGACGCGAACGCCGTTGTCGGCACCGATGAACTCGTAGGCGCCGGTTGCGAGCACGGCCTCCGCGCCGAGCACGAGCATCTGCCGGCGGCAGATGCGCACGCCGTCGCCGCTGCCGGGCAGGCCCGCGAACTGCGCGGCGATCGGCTCGGTCCCGTCGAACACGATCGGTCTTGCCGTGCCGAACAAGACGGCGTCCGCCGCATAGAGTTTCATCACCGCCGCCGGGTCGTTGGCGCTGTACGCGGCCGTCCAGCGGTCGATGACGCCGCTCGCGTCCTCGGCCGGGCCGGCCAGCGCCGGCGCCGGCGCGAACGACAGCGCCGCAAGGGCGAGCGCGATCATTGCAGACAAGCGGCGCATGTCGTCTCCCCGGCGCGCGATCGAACAATCCTATTGCGGGCGCGCGAACACGAAGCGGAGCGTCGGCGGCACGACGAGGTCGAGGTGCCCGTCGCCGCCGAGCAGCAGCAGCCCGGCGCCGCCGTTGGCGACCGTGAAGCTGATCGGGTCGCCGCCGTAGCGGGCGAGCGGCCGCATGGCGACGTGCAGGAATTCGCCGACGCGCTGGTCGAGATACTGCAGCCGCAGCTGCGGCCCGACCTCGGCGGGGCACAGCGCGAAGCCGAGCAGCTCGGCGCGGGCGTAGATATCGTCGAGGGAAACGCCGTCCTCCTTGTCGAGGCCGAGGTCGGCGGCGGTGAGGACGACGAGATCGAGCTCGGTCCGCGTCTGGCTCAGCTTGAAGGCCGGACGGCCGATCACCTCGCTCGCCGCATCGCCCAGGTTGCACGGCGGCTGGCGCGGCTTCGCCGTGCCGACCCTGATGCTGCCCAAGCCGGCGACCTGCGGGTCCGCGGCCTTGCGGCCGCAATGCGTGGAGTCCAAATCCTCGCGCAGGAGATTGACGTCCTTGTAGGTGCCGAGCGTGATCCGCTTCCACGGCTCGATCTCGCTCGCGGTCGTCCAGATTGCCGCCGGGATGCGCGCCGCGGTGTCGGCGCTCGCCTGCGCCTCCGCCGTCGCGGGCGCGGGCGCGGCGGTTGCCTGCGCGGCGGCGCCGTGCGCGGAACCGAGACCCAGCAGCAATGCCGCCGTCGCGAGCACCTGTCGGGCGCGTCCCCCATGCACTTGCATCTCGACCTCCTGAGCGCGATGCCGGCATCCGCACCATGCACGCTCCTGGCCAAGACCCATGTGAGGGATTTCACACTGGCGGAAATCTCGTCCAAACGTTTCAATTTGATTGGGCTGCAATTTCAAGAAAGGACATCATGCTGAGCAACCATTACGCCGCCGTCATCGCCCGGCTTGACCGGGCGATCCAGTATCCGCGAAGGTTTCAGATAAATCTGCGGCGGTCGTGATGACTGGATGCCCCGCCTGCGCGGGGCATGACAAGGGAGAGGTTACGTGCGAATCATTCCAGCGTCAGAAAAACGCGAAGGTGCGGATCTCGATGCTCTCGCGCGGGCGCGCGTTCTGCGGCGAGGTGGGGTCGTCGAACGCGGTGTGCGCGGTCCAGCGCGCGCGGCCGTCCTTGAGCGAATCGTAGACCTTGAACACGATTGCCTCGTTGCGCGCCATGCGCGGGAACCAGAACCAGCGGTGGGCCGGATTGTAGGTGATGGCGTAGGTCTGCCCGACGCGGTTGGGATAGCGGCGCTCCGACACCACGAGGTCGCCGGGCGTAAGACTCGTCGCGTCGGCGATGGCGAGCGGGAAGCTCTCGATCGGATGGCGGATCGCGCGCCACGCCTGCACGATGGCGAAGCGGCGCGCGAGCAGCGCCTCGGCCTCGTCGGGGAGCACGTCGCGCACGCGCTGCGGGCCGGACCATTCGGTGTAGTCGTTGTGCACGCGGCGCACCGGCTCGCGGATCTTGTGCGCCTCGCGGAACTCGTCGTCCGCCGTGCGCAGCGTATGATCGAACACGACCACGCGCGAGGCGCCGCTCTCCGCCTTGATCAGCGCTTCGATCTCCGGGTAGTAGACGCGCCGCACCTCGTCCGGGTCGAAGAAATCGCGTACCGCCGTGTCGTGGCGCACGAAGCGGAAGCCGTTGCGGTCGAGGGTAAAATTTTCGCCGCGGCCGTTGCGGATGGCGACGCGGTGCGGATCGGGCTCGCCGCCGCTCTTCACCTCGGTCGAGCCCGGCCCGCCCGTGTAGGTGTACGGCGTCTCGCCGGTGTCGCGCAGATAGTTGAGCGTCGCCTCGATCGTCGCGGGCGCGGTGTCCTGTTCGGCAACCTGGTCCATGCGGGCCTCCTGCGGGCGGATGCGGGTCATGTAGGGCGGCGCGCGGAGCGGCACAAGCTCCTGAAATGGCGAATGGGGAATGGACGAAACCTCGGTCCTCATCCTGAGGAGCGTCGCGAAGCGACGCGTCTCGAAGAGCCTGTCCCCGCGAAAGCGGGGAATGGCAGCAGGCGAGTCTGTAGCCATGGTTCGAGACGCGCGGCACGCAAGTCGGCTGTAGCCGACTTGCGCATATAATGCCGATCTCGGGTAAACCCGAGATCGGTGCCGCGCTCCTCACCATGAGGGCGGAGTTCTATTCGCTGATCGCTACTCTCTATTCGCTACTCGACAAATCGTGTCCGTCCGATAGGCTGCCCTGTCGAGTTCACAGCCGGGAGGTCCCGTTTGCGCGCGCGGATCGCCGTTCTGGTCTTGCTCGCCGGCGTGACGTGCGCGCAGGCGCAGCAGCCGGTGGCGGTGCCGCTGCCGACGCCGCTGCCGTCGACCCTGCCCCGCGCCCAGGCCTATTACGCCTGTCTGATGAACTGCGACACGCGGCAGGGCGTGTGCCAGGGCACCTGCAGCGTCAGCAACTCGCCGTCCGTCACGTTCGCGACGCCGAGCGCGGGATCGCGTCCGGATGCGGGCGCGCTCGCCCAGTGCAATCTCAACTGCATGACCCAGCTGCTCACCTGCAAACAGGCCTGCCCGCGCTAGGCGATCGACGCCTGCTCACCAGCGACGCCAGCCCCATCGGGGACCCCAGCCCCACCCCCACCAGGGACCGCCATAATAATAAGGTGCAGGCCCGTAATAGACCGGCGGTCCGTAGTAGACCGGCGGCGGCGCCGAATAGGCTGGGTAGCCGGGCGGCGCTCCGTACTGGCCCACACGTTGGCCGCCGAAGTCGAGGTTGCGCGCGACCGCGTAGCCGGCGCGCCCCTGCCATCGCACCGAGCACCACTGGCCGCTGCAGCCTGACACCGCGACCGGGTTTCCGGCGGGAATGAGGGTGATGACCTCGTGGCTCTCCCCCGGCCCCTTGCGCAGGTTGGTGTTGGTCATGGCATAGCCGGGCCCCCCGGCGCGCCGGTGCACCGCGCCCTTCGGCGGTGCCGGCGGTGGCGCCGGCTCGACCGGCGCGGCCGGCGCGGCCGAGGCGGGCGGCGGCGGCGCGGGCTCGGCTCCGGCGGGCGGGCTCGGCTGCGCGTGCGCAGGCGCGGCCATGGCCGCGGCGAGCAGGCCGCAGGCGGCGGCCAACGATATGGAACGAAACATCGGACCCCTCCTCGGTCACATTCCGGGCACGCCGGCGTATTTATCGATCAGCTTGGCCGTTTCATGACCGCCGGGCCGGCGGGTGCAGGTAGCGCAGCTCGACCGCGGCGAGCAGCGCGATCGCCGTGCCGACCGCCATGTGCACGGCCGCCCGATCTGCTATTTTGCTCCCCGAACGGGGCGCCGGGGAGAAACAAGGGGATAGCATGTCCAGGTATCTTGCGTTGCTGGCGTCCGTGCTGGTGCTCGCGTTGCCGGGCGCCGCGCCGGCGGCCGAGCGGCCGAAATTCGTCATCGAGAACACGCGCGCGGTCGGCATCACCACGACGGTGACGGCGATCGACTTCGACAAGCGCATCGTCACCCTGACCGACCCGGACGGCCGCCGCGCGGTCTTCCGCGCCGGCCCCGCGATCGGCAATCTCGAGCAGGTCCGCGCGGGCGACACCGTGGCGGCGAGCTACACGCTGCGCGAGGTCATCTCGGTCTATCCGCGCGGCGCCCGCCCGGTCGTTGCGGCGCGCTCGGCCTCGATCGAGACGACGCAGTTCGCCGCGACCGTCGAGGCGGTCGATCGTGACGGCCGCACCGTGCTGCT
>DASPZC010000432.1:0-8561 GCA_035636455.1 Xanthobacteraceae bacterium | reverse complement strand
GGCGAGCATCAGCGCCGAGACCAAGAAGAAGCCCGCCGCGGCGAGCACGAAAGCGCGCGCCGGCGCCGGCGCGGCCGCCAAGCGGAAGGCCGGACGCTGACGCGCAAGCCCGAACCGCCGTCGCTCGAAGGCGGCGTCATCGCCTTCACGGGGCGGCTTGCGTCGATGAAACGCGCGGAGGCCTTCGCGCTCGTCGCCGCGCACGGGGGCAAGCCCCGCGAGGGGGTCACCAAGAATACGCGGTGCGTGATCGTCGGCGAGCTGGGCTGGCCGCTGCAGGACGACGGCCGGCCGTCGCGCAGCCTCGCCACCGCGAAGTCCTATGGCGTTCCGATCGTCAGCGAGCGCCGCTTCCTCGAATGGGTCGGCCGATCCCTGCCCGAGGAGCAGGCCAAGACCTACACGCCCGCGCAGCTCGCCGCATTGAGCAAATTGCCGGCCGACGTGGTCGAGCAGCTGTCGATCTTCGGCCTGATCGAGACCCGGGACGGCCTCTACGGTTTCCGCGACCTCGCCGCCGCCCGCCAGGTCGCGCAGCTGCTCGGCTCCGGGATCATGCTGTCGACGGTCACCCGGAGCCTGCGCGACATCCGCCAGTGGCTGCCCGATGCGCGGCTTTCCAACCTGCGACTGTTTCCGGAATCCGCGGACACGATCCTGGTGGAACATGTCCAGGGGCGCACGGACTCAAGCGGACAGTTCGTCCTTCCCGTCGACAAGCCGGACGCGGCCGACGCCGACGCGGCATTCTCGCAGGCGCTGTCGGCCGAGGAGGCGGGCGACCCGAGCACGGCCGAAAACCTTTACCGGCGCGCGATGAGGCTCGACCCGAGCGATCCGGCGGCGGGGCTCAATCTCGGCAACATCCTGCGCGGCCAGCGCCGACTGGCCGAGGCGGAGGCCGCCTATCGATCGGCCGTCAAGGCGGACGCAAAATTCGCGCCGGCGTGGCACAATCTGGCCGACCTGCTCGACGAGAGCGGCCGGGTTGCCGAGGCGGTGGATTGTCAGAAGCGCGCGCTCGATGCCGACCCGCAATACGCCGATGCCATGTTCAACATGGCGCTGTTGCTGCAACGGCTCGACAAGCACGCGCAAGCGGCGGCGTGGTGGACGCGGTATCTCGAGCACGACCGCACGTCCGAGTGGGCCGAACGGGCGAAACGCGCGCTGAAATATTGCCAAATCCAGGCGGCCAGCGCGGAAGCCGAAACATCGGGACCGGCGAAGCCGCATAAGCGGGCACCATGAATGCCTGAGCCCATGCGCGTCGAGATCGCGCCGCACCAGCACGTGACGGCCGCCATCTATCGTTCCAAGCGGGAGCAAACCGGGACGTTGATTCTCGGGCATGGAGCGGGCGCCGACCAGACCAGCAGCTTCATGGTGACATTCGCCAACGAGCTGGCGGCGCGCGGAATCAATGCCGTCACGTTCAATTTTTCATACACGGAGCAGCGGCGCCGCGTTCCCGACCCGAACGGCAAGCTCGAAGCGTGCTTTCGGGCGGTGATCGAGGCGGTGCGCGGCAAGATCGGCGGCCGCAGGCCGGCGATCGGCGGCAAGTCCATGGGCGGGCGGATCGCCTCGCAGGTCGCCGCCGCCGGCACCGACGTGGCCGGCCTCGTTTTCCTCGGCTATCCGCTGCATCCGCCCGGCAAACCCGACCAGCTGCGCACGAAGCATTGGCCGGCCATCGAGGCGCCGATGTTGTTCATCCAGGGTTCGCGCGACGCGTTCGGCACGCCGGACGAGCTGCGGCCGATCATCCAAAGACTCAAAATTCCGATCGATCTTTACGTCGTCGAAGGCGGCGACCATTCGTTCAAGGTACCGAAGCGCGCGGGCATCGCTCAGGAAGATGTGTATAGGGCCATGCTCGACCGGATCGAACAGTGGATGCGCGTCTCCTTGACGACGTGATAATGGCCGAGGCCAACCCATGCCGGCGCGCAAGAAAAAGACGAGGCAGGCTCGACCGCCCAAGGCGCTGCGGGTGTATGCGGGCAAGCGCGATTTCGCCCGGACCCCGGAGCCGATTGCCGCGCGCGCCGGCGGCGGCGACCGGCAATTCGTGGTGCAGAAGCATGCGGCACGCCGCCTGCATTACGACCTGCGGCTCGAGCTCGACGGAGTGTTGAAGAGCTGGGCGGTCACGCGGGGCCCGAGCCTCACCGTCGGCGAGAAGCGGCTGGCGGTGCGCACCGAGGACCACCCGGTCGAATACCTCGGCTTCGAGGGCAACATCCCGAAGGGCGAATACGGCGGCGGCTCGATGATCGTGTGGGACCGCGGCCGCTGGCAGCCGGACGGAGATCCCCATAACGGGTTCGCGAAAGGCCATCTGGCGTTCGCGCTCGACGGCGCGCGGCTCAAGGGCCGCTGGCACCTCGTGCGCATCCGGCCGCGATCGGGCGAGAAGACCGAGCCCTGGCTGCTGATGAAATCGGACGACGCGTTCGCCCGGCATCCGGGCGAGCCGGAAATCACCGACGAGGAAACGACCTCGTATCTGAGCGGCCGCACCAACGAGCAGCTCGCGGCCGACGGCGAGGTGCGCAAGGATCATGCGGCCCGCGCCGGGATCGCGAAGGCGCGGAAAATTCTCCTGCCCGACGCCGGCAAGATTTCGGGCGCGCGCAAGGGCCTGCTGCCGGCATTCCTCGAGCCGAGCCTGGCGTCGCCCTGCGAAAAGCCTCCGGACGGCCCGAAATGGATCCATGAGATCAAGCACGACGGATACCGGATGCAGGCGCGGATCGACGGCCGCACGGTCCGGCTGCTGACGCGCAAGAATCTCGACTGGACGGTCCGCTTTCGCACCATTGCCGATGCGCTCGGGGCGCTCGGTCTCGGCTCCGCGCTGATCGACGGCGAGATCGTCGTCGAGGACGCGAGCGGGATATCGAGCCTCAACGAGCTGCAGGCCGACCTGAAGGCCGTCCACACGGACCGGTTCCGTTACGTCGCGTTCGACATCCTCTACTGCGAAGGATCCGATCTGACCAAGGCGGTCCTGCTCGACCGCAAAGCGCTGCTGCAGCAGCTCGTCGCCGGCCTGCCGGCCGGGTCGCCCATTCGGCTCAGCGAGCATCTCGAGGTGGATGGGCCGACCATGCTGGAGCATGCGTGCCGGTTCGGCCTCGAGGGCATCATCTCCAAGCGCCGCGATCTGCCCTATCGGCCGGGGCGCGGCGAGCATTGGCTCAAGAGCAAATGCATCGCGCGGCAGGAGTTCGTCATCCTGGGATACGTTCCATCGACCGCGGCCAGCCGGTCGGTCGGAGCCCTCGCGCTCGGCTATTACCAGAACGGAAAGCTCAGCTACGCCGGCCGCGTGGGGACGGGCTGGTCCGCCGAGCAGGCGCGGTCGCTGCACGACGAGCTCGAGAAGATCAGCTCGACGATGCCGCGGCTCGCCAAGCCGCCTCCCGCCGATGCCGAGAAGGGCGTCCGCTGGGCCGCGCCCAACCTCGTGTGCGAGATCGAGTATCGCGACTGGACCGGAGACAGGCTGTTGCGGGCGGCGGTGTTCAAAGGGCTCAGGGACGACCGGCCGGCGCAAGAGGTCGTTCTCGAGCAATCGCCCGGGCGATCGAAAGCCCGAGTTCCCGTGGACAGCCTCGGCATCCGCCTCACCCACCCCGAGAGAATTCTGTGGGACGAGGGAGGACTCACCAAACAGGGACTGGCGGAGTTCTATGCCGACATCGCCGACTGGATTCTCCCCTACATCGCCCGGCGTCCCTTGAGCCTGCTGCGCGCGCCCTCGGGGACCGGAGCCAAAGGCTTTTTCGCCAAGCATCCGTGGCACGGCCTGGACGAGCGCGTGCGGCGCGTCGACACCGGCGAGAAGGAGCCGATGCTCGCGGTCGACGACCTCGCCGGACTGATCAGCCTGGTGCAGGCGGGCGTCGTTGAAATCCATCCCTGGGGCTCGACCGTCGACGATCTCGAGCGGCCGGACCGCCTGATCTTCGACCTCGATCCGGGCGACGAGGTCGCCTGGAAGCAGGTGATCGAAGCCGCCATCGATGTGCGCGAGCGGCTCGCCCGCGTCGGGCTCGAGAGCTTCGTCAAGACATCGGGAGGGAAAGGACTGCACGTCGTCGTTCCGGTCCGCCCGGGGCCGGACTGGGACGAAGCGAAATCGTTCACCGAGCAGATCGCCAACGCGATGGCCAGGGACCGGCCCGACCGCTACGTCGCCACGATGGCGAAACGCGCCCGGCGCGGGCGCATTCTCATCGATTACTTCCGCAACGGCCGCGGCGCCACGGCGGTCGCGGCGTACTCGACCCGGGCCTTGCCGCGCGCCTCGGTGTCGACGCCGCTCGCCTGGGACGAGCTGTCCGAAGGCCTGCGCGCGGATCACTTTACGGTCGACAATCTTCGCCACCGGCTCGGGTTCTTGAGGGACGATCCGTGGCGGGGATTTTTCAAAATTGATCAGCAGTGGCGGCCTGGCTAAGTTGAACTCTCTCAGCATCTTGCAGGCGTCGGCCGCAATTCGCGCCGTCATCGTTCCTAACCGCCGCCGGCTTCCTCCTCACCACCCAGCGGTTCTTCAACCTTCGCCAAGCCGGGAGCGGGCGCGCCGCGCAGACGTATGATCATGACAATGACGTCGACGTCGGCCTTGAGGAGGTCCATGTCCCGCGTCATGTCGCGCACCTCCTGGCCTTTCCGGCCGAGGTCCTCGGAGGCGTCCACCGCATTCTTACGCTCGGTCACGCCGCCGGTGCTGGCCGCGAACGCTCTCGCTTTCAGCCACTCCAACCTCGCCCGTTGGGTGTCGCGCGCATGCTTCTTTTCAACATAGACCCGCCGCGCGTCGTAGTACGCCGCGAGCAACTCAGTGTCCGACATTTTCCACAAAGTCTCGACCGAAACTGCCATTGGCTGCCCATGTTGACGAGACGAGAGCCCGGCGCTCTGACGAAGATTTCGCAGATCGATTTGACGTTGGCAAATCGTTAACCACGATTTCGCTTCACCCGGCTCCATCGTCGGCGGCTCGACGGAAATCCAGCCGATGCCCGCAACGGGATATTGACCATTGCGGGTTATGCCCGCGGAGGGGCGAGGCTTTCTCTCGATGCGGCACCACGCACGATCGAAGGACATCGGATGCGCGTGACCGATCTCGCCCTGGCCGAAGCGCCCGCCGCCGAGGAAGCGCATGATCTTGGCGCGCGCCGGGCGCCGCGACCCGCTCGCTGCGATGTCGCCGTCATCGGCGCCGGGCCCTATGGGCTCGCGGCAGCGGCGCACCTCAACGCGGCCGGGCTGGCGACGCGGGCGTTCGGCGATCCGATGGTGTTCTGGCGGCGCCACATGCCGAAGGGCATGAAGCTGCGGCATGCGACCGATATCGCCGCCCAACCCGCATTGTCGCTCGACGCCTTTCTGCACGACAACGGCATTGCTTCGTCCGGACCGCTCGCCATCGAGCACTTCATCGCCTATGGCGACCGGCTGCAGCGGCGCGCGGTGCCGGAGGTCGACCGGCGCATGGTGCTGCGCGTCGCCAAGGCGGGCAATCGGTTCGAGCTCAAGCTCGACGACGGGGCTACGGTCGAGGCGGGGCGCGTCGTCGTCGCCCTTGGTCTCAAGAACCAGGAGTACCGCCCGCCGCCGTTCGCGCAGCTGCCCGCGACCCTCGTCAGCCATTCGTGCGCGCACGCCGACTTCGCGGATTTTCGCGGCCGGCGCGTCGCGGTGATCGGTCGCGGGCAGAGCGCCTGCGAGTCCGCCGTCCTCCTCAGCGAGGCGGGCGCGCAGGCCGAGATCGTATGCCGCGGCCCGATCCACTGGATCGGTTCGGAAACGCCAGGCCAAGGGCCGGTCAGCCTGCGCTGGCGCCTGCATGACTTGCTCACGCCCAAATTCGCGATCGGCCCGTTCCCGTTGAACTGGCTTGCCGACTCTCCCAACCTTCTGCGTCGCACGCCGCGCACGCTGCGCAGCCGCATCGCCACACGCTGCCTGCGGGCCGCCGCGACCGCATGGCTGCGCCCGCGCGCCGGCGGCATCCGGGTTCACGCCGGACGCGCAGTGCTGGGCGTCGAGCCGATGGGCAACAGGGTTTCCCTGCGGCTCGACGACGGCGACGCCCTGCCGGTCGATCACGTGCTGCTGGGGACCGGCTACCAGGTCGACATCCGCAAGTACGGGATTCTCTCGCCCGACCTGCTCGGCCGCGTCGAACGGGTCGACGGATATCCGGTGCTGTCGACCGGGTTCGAATCCTCGGTGCCCGGCCTGCACTTCCTCGGCGCCTGCGCGGCGGGAACTTTCGGCCCGATGCTGCGCTTCGTCGCCGGCACCGGCTACGCGGCGCGGGCGCTCGTCCGCGCGGCGCTCGCGAGCCGACGCCCATGAGCCCGGCGCTGCCCCAGATCGATGGCTTGCGGCCCGAGACCCTCGACGCCGTCATCGACAGTCCGACGATCGCGCCGGACGCTCCGGCGCCGCTCGCACCCGGCGCCGAGAGTTTGGTCGCCGGTCGTGAGACCTTTCCGCGCGAGGGATGCGGTGCGCTGGTCCTCGGCGGCGCCCATGGGGCATTGGGCGTGGTGCGCAGCCTGGGGCGCCACGGCATCCCGGCATGGTTCGTCACCGACGACAACATGCTTGCCAAGTTCTCGCGCCATGCGCAGGCCGGCTTGCGCTGGCCGGGACCGAACGACGCCGGCGCGGCCGACTGGCTGCTGGAGCTTGCGCGCCGTCACCGCCTCGACGGATGGGTCCTCATGCCCTGCGCCGACGAGGAGGCGCGGCTTGTATCCCAACACCACGAGGACTTGGCGGCGGTGTTTCGCGTCACCACACCGCCCTGGGACGTCATGCGATGGGCATACGACAAGCGCCGCATGAACGAGCGCGCGGCGTTCCTCGGCCTCGATGTGCCGCGCAGCTTTTGCCCGGGCGGGCGGCAGGACCTCGCCCGCCTGGACCTGCGCTTCCCGGCGATCCTCAAGCCGGCGGTCAAGCAGCACGGCAATGCCTTCACGCTGGCGAAGGCCTGGCGGGTCGACGACCGCGACGCGCTGCTGGCGCGCTATGACCAGGCGCTCGCGCTGGTCAGCGAGGACGCGATCGTGGTTCAGGAGCTGATCCCCGGCCGCGGCGACGCCCAATTCTCCTACGCGGCCGTGTGGCAGCGCGGACGGCCGATCGGGTCGCTGGTGGCAAGGCGCGCGCGGCAATATCCGATCGATTTCGGCTATACGAGCACGTTCGTCGAGACGATCGAGCGGCAGGAAGTGGAGGCGCTCGCGTGCCGGTTCCTGACCTCGCTCGACTATGACGGCATGGTCGAGGTGGAGTTCAAGTACGACGCGCGCGACCGCCGCTACAAGCTGCTCGACGTCAACGCCCGCGCCTGGACCTGGATCTCGCTCGGCCGCAAGGCGGGGGTCGATTTCCCGCATCTGCTATGGCGGCTCGCCCTGGGCGAAACCGTGCCGCCTGCCCGCGGGCGGCCGGGCGCCGCCTGGATGCACGCATCCCGGGACGTGGTGGCGGCGTGCCAGGAGATGGCGGCCGGCCATCTTTCGCCGAAGGATTATCTGGCCTCGTTGCGCGCCCCGATCGAGTTCGCCGCGTTCGCGGCGGACGATCCCCTGCCCGGCATGCTCGACCTGCCGCTGGTGCTGGCGCGGTTCCTGAGGCGCCGGCTGCCCGACAGCCTGCGGCGCATGACCGGCGGCGGACAATCGCATTGATCGGGCGAGACGCCGCGCGATGCCGGGCGACTACGGCATCGGCACTTCGTTGACCTTCTTCGGCACGTGATAGCCGCGCTGGACCGCCGGTCGATTGGCAATGGCGAGGTACCACCGTTTGACGTTGGCATATCGGCCGAGATCGATCGTCTGCCACTCGAACCGCGAGATCCACGGCCAGATGGCGATGTCGGCGATCGAGTAGTCGTCGGCGACGAATTCGCGGTCGGCGAGACGCCGGTCGAGCACGCCATAGAGGCGATGCGCCTCCTTGAGATAGCGCTCCTCGGCGTAAGGCGCCTTGCCCTTGTTGTATTTCACGAAGTGATGGACCTGGCCGAGAAACGGCCCGATGCCGCCCATCTGCCACATCAGCCATTCGGTGACGCGATAGCGCCGCTCGGGCTCCTTGGGCATCAGCTTTCCGGTCTTTTCCGCCAAGTACATCAGGATCGCTCCCGATTCCATCAGGTGATAGCCGTTGTCGCGATCGATGATCGCCGGGATGCGATTGTTGGGACTGATCTTCAGGAAGTCCGGCTGGAACTGCTCGTCTTTGCCGATGTCGATCGGATGCGCGGTGTAGGGCAGGCCGACCTCCTCCAGCATGATGGAGGCCTTGCGGCCGTTCGGGGTCGTCCAGGTGTAGAGATCGATCACGGTCTGATGTCCTGTGCTGCGGTTGGAGTTTGGATGAGTGGGCGCCGCCACTCGGCGGCGACCGGCACGGCCTCATGCCCGGCGCTGGCGCGGGCCGATCCGATGAACAGCAGGCTTGCGAGCAGGATCGCGGCGACGAGCACCAGCACGAGATCGGGCCGGCCGGCGTCG
>DASPZC010000431.1:0-3363 GCA_035636455.1 Xanthobacteraceae bacterium | reverse complement strand
CGGGTCAGCACCGCCATGTCCGGCCGCCGCAGCGGCGAAGCGTCGAGCCAGCTGGTGAGGTTGAACCCGCGCGCGAGCGTCGCGAGCCGCGCAAGCAGCACGCCGGCCGGCCATTGCGCTTCGCATGCCGGCTGCGCGCCCGGACCCGGCTGCGGATCGAGCGCCGTCGCGGTACGAATGGCAGTGACCGCGAACGCCGCGAGCGTGATCGCCAGGGCGACGCCCCGCGCGCCCGACCGTCGATATCGCGGCTCCGTCATCCGGCTTGCGACGTCCTCGTCAGCAACAGATAGAGCGCATGCGGATTCGTCGTCAGGTAGCGCAGCAGCAGCCGCCGCGGCTCGCGCATCGTGCGATAGAGCCACTCGAGCCCGGCGGCCTGCATCCATGCGGGCGCGCGCGGATTTTTTCCCGACACGAAGTCGAACAGCCCGCCCGACGTCTTGATCAGGCCGACGCCGGTCAGGCGCGCGCGCTGGCGCAAGGCAAATTCCTGCTCGGCCGGAATGCCCATGCCGATCCACAGGATATCGGGACGCGCCGCGTTGATCTCGGCGACGACGCTCTCTTCCTCGTCGCGGCGAAAATATCCGCTGCGGAAACCGGCGATCTTCAGGCGGGGATACCTTTGCCGCGCGCGCTGCACCGCCTGCTCGACCACGTCGGCCGTCCCGCCGAGCAGGTAGAAGCTCGCGCCTTTCGCCTGCGCGCGCGCGGCGACGTCGTGGAACAGATCGCTGGTGGCGACGCGCTCCGGCAACGCCACCCGGGCCATGAGCCGCGAGGCGAACACGAGCGGCATCCCGTCCGCATGAATGAGGTCGGCCGACAGGAACAGGTCGCGCAGGCGCTGGTCGCGCGCGCACATCGAGATCACCTGCCCGTTGGCCGAGGTGATGACGAGCGGCGGCTGTCCCGGTTCGCGGCGCGCCGTCGCGAGCTCGATCATGAGGCGCGTCGACTCCACGCGATCGATGACGGCGATCGGCAGCCCGCCGACGATCACCGACCGGACATGCACGGATCGCGACGCGGCGCGATCGCGCTTGTTTGCTTCACGGATGACACCGTCGACGGCCGACATGGCGGCCATTCTAGCGAGGCGAGCCCGCAAGGCCTCGGCCGATCGAGCCTCGCAAACAAGTTCCGCATTTTTACCTTAACGCCGAAATCCGCGCGGATCATGGCGGCAGCGCGGAACATCCGCCGGGTTTCATGCTGCGGCGGGCCGCTTCGCGATTAACCAGTTTCGCAGCGATCGATCATGCCGTGAGCGGCTTCCTCTATAATTCGATCGGGGCTTTCCGGCGAGGCCGGCGAACTCGACCGTGCGGGATACGGCCGACCTCCATCAGCACACCCGGGACTTGAGCATGCTTGACACTGTTCACCACGCACCGGCGTTCAGGGCCGCGGCCAAGGAGCCGATCTTCACCAAATGGGACGAGACGACGACCGCCTTGTGGGGCCGCCAGCCGGTCTGCATCGAGCATCGGCTGCACGAATCGCCGTTGTTCAGCCGGCCGGCGCTCGCCGCGCTGATCGAAAGCTATCCGCGCGAGCACTACAACATCTTCAGCATGTCGGCGCAGACCGAGAACAAGTTCTACTGGCGCCAGGGCGATTTCAACGGCCACTCGGGCGAGGAGGTGCTCAATACCATCGCCAACGGGCGCCTGTGGCTCAATCTGCGCAAGGCGAACGCGGTCGATCGCCGCTACGGCGAACTGCTCGACGCGATCCTGGCGGAGCTCGGCGAGCGCATTCCCGGCTTCTCCAGCCAGCGCCACGAGTGCGGCATATTGGTCTCCTCGCCCAAGGCGCAGGTCTATTATCACGTCGATCTCGGCGGCCAGCTGCTGTTCCAGATCATGGGCAACAAGCGGCTTTATTTCTACGCGCCGGACAAGCCGTTCATCACCGGCGAGGACCTGGAGCGCACCTCCATCTCGAGCGCCGGCGTCGACATTCCCTACCGGCCCTGGTTCGACGAGTACGCCCGCGTCTACGAGGATTTCGTGCCGGGCCAGATGGTGCACTGGCCGCTGTTCGCCCCGCATCGGGTCGAGAATTACGACTGCCTCAACGTCTCCATGACGATGGAGTTCACCACTCCGATGATGATGCGCACCCAGGTGATCAACCTGGCGAACGGCGCGTTGCGCGCCAGGTTCGGCTACGAGCCGCGCAGCCGCGCCATCAGCGGGCCGGCGTTCTGGGCCAAGACCGCCATGTGGGCCGCGCTGCGCAAGTCGTCCTGGCTCAAGCAGGCGCGCGCGCATCACACCAAGATCGAGTTCCGGTTCGACCGCACGGCCCCGGGCGGCCTCGCCGACGTGACCTCGTGACGGCGGACGACGACGTTGCTCGCATCCGAGCGGCCCGTATCGACCGCGGCATCGACTGACGATCGATACGTCGTTCGCACGGAGACGTGGCGCGGCGATCTGGCTGCGTGGTGGGACGCGCGGGCGGCGGGGGCCGCGGCGACGCCGTTTCAGGCCGGACGCTGGCTCGATGCCTGGTACGCAACCATCGGCCGCGCGATCGGCGAGCCGCTGCTGCTTACCGTCCTCGACCGGTCGACCGGCGCGCTCGCCGCCATGCTGCCGCTGGTGCGGCGCACCGGCCGTATCCGCATCGTCGAGTTCGCCGACAACGGGGTGAGCGACTACAACGCGCCGGTTCTCGGGCCGGCGGCGCCCGTGGACGCGCATGGCGCGCTTCTGTTCTGGTCGGCCGTGCGCGCCGCGCTGCCGGATGCCGACCTCGTGCGCTTCAAACGGATGCCGCGCGAGATCGAGGGACGGATCAATCCGCTCGGCTTGCTGCCGACCGCCGCCGCGTCGTCCGCCAGCAGCAACGCCGTCACGCTCGCGGGAAGCTGGGCCGATTATCTGGCGACGCTCAAGGGGACGCTGCGCCGCCAGGCCGGCCGTCACTGGCGCGCCTTTGCCCGCAACGACGGCGCCGCCTTCCGCCACGTCACCGACCGCGAAACGGCGGCGCCCATCCTTGCGGCGTTGGAGCGTCAACAGAGTGCGCGCCTGCGCGCCCACGGCGTTCCCTATGCGCTCGATGAACCGGAGATCGCCGCCTTCTACCGCAAGCTCGTGGCCGACGGCCTCGGCGACGGCAGTGTGGTGCTCACGGCGCTGACCTGCGGTGACGATGTCGTCGCGACCTTGCTCGGCATTGCCCGCGGCGCGACCTACGTGATGCTGCGCATGTCGATCGGCGCCGAAAGATGGCACGCCTGCTCGCCCGGGCGCCTGATCATCCTGCGGACGATGGAGTTGCTGCACGCGCGCGGGTTCCGGCACTTCGACTTTTCCATCGGCGATTACGCTTACAAACATCGAT
>DASPZC010000430.1:0-6773 GCA_035636455.1 Xanthobacteraceae bacterium | reverse complement strand
TCCAGCGCGGACGCCGACCCTGGGGCGGAAGCGGCCGGGCAAATGCCTGCATGACGCGCGCCTCGCTCGCATCGGCGGGCTGGACATGCGCGGCGATCAGCCGGTCGAGGCTGCGCGCGCGCATGAGCGCGGCGGCCGCGGCCGGATCGCGCGCGATCAACTGCTCGGCCGCGCGGCGCTCGGCGGCGGGCCAGCGCGGGAGATCGGCCCCCTTGGCGTCGAGGAGTTGCTGCAAACGGTCGAGTGTCATGGTCATGGCTTGTCGGCTCCTACATCGAGCATCGTGCCGAGCTTTTCGCGCAGCGCGCGCTTCGCCCGCACCAGCAAGGTTTCGACCGCGGAGACCGAGGTGCCGAGCGCAGCGGCGCTCTCCGCATTGCTGAGGCCCTCGTGATAGGTGAGGGCGATGACGGCGCGTTGGCGCATGGGCAGTGCCGCAATGGCCTGGGCGAGCGCGCGCTGCTCCTCGCGCCGCTCGATCCGCTCGACCGCGTCGGCGCCCGGGTCGGCCGCGTCCGCGGCGGCCTCGATGGGCAGGAACGGCGCGCGCCGCCGGCGATTGAGGCACAGGTTGACGACGATGCGATAGAACCAGGTGCGGAACGATGCCAGCGGACGCCAGCGCGGCGCATTGATCCACACGCGCAGCAAAGCTTCCTGGGCGACCTCCTCGGCATCGGCGTTGTTTCCCGTGACGCGACGGGCAAGGCGGACCGCCAGCGGCATGTAGCGGCGGGCGAGCACCCGGAAAGCAGGCTCGTCGCCCGCGGCGATTCGGAGCATGAGGTCCTCATCGCTCGCTCCGTCCATGGAACCCCGGTGCTCATGCGGCCGGCACCCCAATCCAGGCGGGCGCCGCGCCGGGCGCCGCATGGTCCCGCCGGCGTTATCGAACCATACGGGTCGACCGGGCGAAAGTGACGGTTGCCGCTGCGCACAGGTTGCTTCGAATCGAGCGCTCACCGGCCTCCGAGGCTGGCGACGGCGCACGGCACCGGGCGCGCCGGCAATCCATCGCAGCCGATGGGAAATAACCCCTGAAGTGAGCAAAACCTGCGAAAGGCCCGCCGCCGCGACATTATGGCTGCCGCAGGCCGTAGCATGGGTTGAGCTGCCTTCGGGCGATATTCGTCTACAGGTTTTCGCCGCCTGCCCAGGCGTCAACCCATCGTGCGGAAACGGCCGCACACGCGTTATCATGGCAGCACAGCTCTTGCCTCGGAGGGTGCCATGCGAATCCCGACCGTGCTTGCCGCCGCCCTGTTCGCATCGACGTTGGCCGGCTCGACCGGCGCGCAGGCGGCGGCGTGGTGCGCCTGGTACAATGCGTACACTTATAACTGCGGCTTCTACACGTTCGAGCAGTGCCAGTATTCGGTGATCGGCAGCGGCGGCGCCTGCGCCCGCAATGTCTACGAGCCGGGTCCGCCGCCGGCCGCGACCGCCCCGGTGCGCAAGCATCGCAAATACCGCCGCGCCAATTGATCGGCGGATGGTCCGCTCCTAAGCTGTCGATTGATCCACGCGAGCGTTGGAGAACGACGATGCGAAGCATCGTGATCGCCGCCGCGCTGACGTTGAGTCTCGCCGTGCCGGACCTCGTTGCCGCGCAGGGCGGCGCCGCGTCGGGCGCCAGGCCGCCGGCCGCCGGGCAGTCGCCGGTCGGCCATCGCCAGCCCAAGGCGACCGAAGTGCCGCCGACCGATCAGCGCGCATCGAGCGACAATCCCGGGACCACCACGGACATGGACCGCGCGCTCGACAAGGCGCTCAAAGGCATCTGCCGCGGCTGCTAAGGGGACGCCCTCATGGTGAGCGTCGCGAAGCGACGCGTCTCGAACCATCCAGACGAATGAGGCGCTCCGCATGGTTCGAGACGCCGCGCTGCGCGCGGCTCCCCATGAGGATCGACAGGGTGGAGGCCACGGCCGGAATTGAACCGGCGTACCCGGTTTTGCAGACCGGTGCGTAACCACTCCGCCACGTGGCCATTGGCGCCGGGCGCACTATCGATGATCCGCGCCCGCGCGCGGCTCGCTATATAAAGGAGCGCACCGCAAGCGGCAACGGGCGCCGCAACCTTGCCTTTTCGCCGCCTCTGTCCCACAAGGGCGCGGCGTTTTCGCCGGCCACGGTGGGTTCCCATGACCGACTTTGCGCGCGCGCGGCGGATGATGGTCGAGGGCCAGATCCGCACCAACGACGTGACCGACCTGCGCGTGCAGGCCGCCTTTCGCGACGTGCCGCGCGAGCGCTTCCTGCCGCCCGACAGGCAGGCGCTTGCCTATCTCGATCTCGACGTGCCGCTCGCCGCGGCGCCGGTGCGGCGCTGTTTGCTCAAGCCCATGGTGTTCGCCAAGCTCGTGCATGCGGCGGCAATCGGCGAGGGCGACACGGTGCTCGATGTCGGCTGCGCCAGCGGTTATTCGTCCGCCATCCTCGCGCGGCTTGCCGCCTCGGTCGTTGCGCTCGAGGAGGATGCCGCGCTCGCCAAGCTTGCCGCCGAGACTCTCGCGGCGACCGGCGCCACGAACGTGCGCATCGCCGCCGGTCCGCTCGTCGCCGGCTGGCCGCCCGACGCGCCCTACGATGTCATCGTGCTCAACGGGTCGGCCGAGATCGTGCCCGACGACCTGCTGCGCCAGCTCAAGGAGGGCGGGCGCCTGGTCGGCGTCATCGGCCGCGCGCCGGTCGGCAAGGCGATGGTCTATCGTCGCAGCGGCGGCCATGCCGGCGCTCACCCGGTGTTCGACGCGGTGGCGCCGCTCCTGCCCGGTTTCGCCAAGCCGCCCGCATTCGTGTTCTAGGAAGCAGACGGCGGACGACAGAGGACAGATAGGGCCGGCGCACCCACTTCGTCATCCGTTCTCTGTCGTCTGTCCTCCGACTGTTGCGCGTTTGCGCCACTCACGAACTTTTTGTCCGCCGTCCCCCTGCGGGGGTTTCGCGCTCCGCGGCCGCGGCCTATGGTCGGCGTGCAGGGAATGGACGGGGGCCGGCGGAGTTGGGTCCGCCACGGCTCCCGCATGGGCGGAGCGGGCGGTGAGTATGATCGCGTCCGGCTTAGCGCGGGCGGGCCGCGGGGCGGCACTCGTCGCGGCACTCGCCGCCGGCCTGTGGGCGCCGCCGACGTCGGCCGAGACAATCGAGTCCGCGCTGGTGAAGGCCTATCAGAACAATCCACAGCTCAACGCCCAGCGGGCGAGCGTTCGATCGACCGACGAGGGAGTGCCCCAGGCCTTGTCCGGCTATCGCCCGCGGGTCACCGTCACCGGCTCGCTCGGCGAGCAGTTTACCGACACGACGGCCAAAACCATATCCGGGCAGCCGCCGACCACGCCGGGCGGGCCGGTCAAGAACATCGCTACTTACACCGGGACCTCCGGCACCATCACGCCGTGGGTCTACGGCATCACCGGGCAGCAGACGCTGTTCAACGGGTTTCAGACCGCGAACCGAACCCGCGCGGCGGAGGGCCAGGTCTCGGCCGCACGCGAGGGCTTACGCGTGCTCGACCAGACCGTCCTGCTCAATGCCGCCACCGTGTACATGGACGTGCTGCGCGACACCGCGAACCTCGAGGTTCAGCGCAACAACGTGCGCGTGCTGGAGGAGACGCTGCGGCAGACCCGCGACCGCTTCAACGTCGGCGAGGTGACGCGCACCGACGTGGCGCAAGCGGAGGCTCAGCTTGCCGCCGGCCAATCGGCCATGCTGGCCGCCGAGTCGACGCTCACCACGTCGAAGGCCAATTACCGGCAGATCATCGGGGTCGAGCCGGCCAACCTGGCGCCGGGCTCGCCGGTCGATCGCTTCGCGCCGCGCGCATTGCCGGCGGCGATCGACCAGGGGCTGGCGGAAAACCCCAACGTGACGGCGGCGATGCACGGCGTCGACGTGGCGTTCCTGCAGGTCAAGGTCAACGAGGGCGCGCTCTATCCGACCTTCGTGGTGCAGGCGGCCGCGCAGCAAGCCTCTTATCCGTCCATCTCCATACCGATCACGTGGACGGCCTCGCTCATCGGCACGCTCACCGTGCCGATCTACCAGGGCGGCACGGAATACTCGCTCATTCGCCAGTCGAAGGAGAGCCTGTCCCAGCAGCGGCTCAATCTCGACCAGGTGCGCCGCCAGACGCGTCAACAGGTGGTGCAGGCGTGGGGCCAGGTCGAAGCCACCAAGGCGCAGGTGCAGGCGGCGCAGGCGCAGGTGGCCTCGTCCGAGGTGGCCCTCAACGGCGTGCGCGAGGAGGCGCGGGTCGGCCAGCGCACGACGCTCGACGTGCTCAATGCCCAGCAGGCGCTGGTCAACGCCCGGGTCGCGCTCGTCACCGCGCAGCACGACCGCGTCGTCGCCTCGTACAGCCTGCTCTCGGCGGTCGGCCGGCTGTCGCCGCAGACGCTGCGCCTGCCCACCCCGGTCTACGACCCGACCGTCCACTATCAGCAGATCCGCGACAGCTGGATCGGCGTGCGCGCGCCTGATGGGCGATAGGATTACAACACCTTGTAGGTCGCGTTATGCCTATCCACAGGCCTTTGCTTGCGTTCGACCTCTTGCATGCCATACTCCGCTAACGTCCTCGCCGGAGCGATTCGTTCCAAGGCGGCGGCCGCGCGGGCCACGCGCGGTGTTTGACGAGGATGCGGTGAATGAGCCAGCCGGCGAAGGCCCCCGAGCCCTCGATGGAGGAAATTCTTGCCTCCATCCGCCGGATCATTGCCGACGACGATGCGACCAAGGAGGCGCCGAAGGCCGCGCCCAGGCCGCCTGAGCCGTCATCGGTCAAGGCCGCTCCGGCGCCGCCCCCTGCGGCCGAGCCTGTGACGCAGGACGACATCGACGCGGTTCTGGCCGGCCTCGACGAGGCGCCGGCCGAGCCCGCGCCGGACCCGAACGAGGACGTGCTGGAGCTGACCGAGGCCATGGAAGCACCGCCGCCGGAGCCGCCGCAGCCGCCGCAGCCGGCCTTCCGCCGCATCGAGCCCACCCAGGATGTCGTGTTCGACGAGCCGCCCCCGCGGCCCGCGCGTTCGCCCGAGCCCGAGGCGGCGCTGCTGTCGAGCGCCGCCTCCGCCGCCATCCACTCCGCGTTCGGCAATCTCGCCCACTCGATGCTGGTGCAGAATTCGCGCACGCTCGAGGATTTGGTGAAGGAGATGCTGCGGCCCATGCTCAAGGCGTGGCTCGACGACAATCTGCCGATGATGGTCGAGCGCCTCGTGCGCGCCGAGATCGAACGCGTCTCGCGCGGCCCGAAAGCCTGAACGAATAGCCGCCAAAACACGATCCTCATGGTGAGGAGCCCGAGCGCAGCGAGGGCGTCTCGAACCATGGCAGCACACGCGTCTGTGGCCATGGTTCGAGACGCGTCGCTCCGCGACGCTTCTCACCATGAGGGCGGTGTTCTTTTCGCGATTCGCCGCTCGCCCCTCGCACCGGCAAAACGTTGACAGCCCCGCCGCCCGTGCGCTTCTTACGGCGCCGATGATCGAGAAAACCTACCAGCCGGCCGAGGTCGAGGGACGCATCTACGCGGCGTGGGAGGCCGCGGGCGCGTTCCGCTGCGGCCGGCCGGAACGGCGCGACGCGCGGCCCTATTGCATCGTCATCCCGCCGCCCAACGTCACCGGCTCGCTGCACATGGGCCACGCGCTCAACAACACGCTCCAGGACGTGCTGGCGCGGTTCGAGCGCATGCGCGGGCGCGACGTGCTGTGGCAGCCCGGCACCGATCACGCCGGCATCGCCACCCAGATGGTGGTCGAGCGCCAGCTGATGGAGCGTCAGGAGCCCGACCGCCGCACCCTCGGGCGCGATGAATTCATCAAGCGGGTGTGGGCGTGGAAGGAGGACTCCGGCGACACCATCACGCGCCAGCTCAAGCGGCTGGGCGCCTCGTGCGACTGGTCGCGCGAGCGCTTCACCATGGACGAGGGGCTCTCGCGCGCCGTCCTCAAGGTGTTCGTCGACCTCTACAAGGCCGGCCTCATCTACAAGGACAAGCGGCTGGTCAATTGGGACCCGAAGCTGCTCACCGCGATCTCCGATCTCGAGGTCCAGCAGGTCGAGGTCAAAGGCCATCTGTGGCACTTCAAGTACCCGATCGAAGGTCTTGAAGGAATGTACATTGCCGTTGCAACAACCCGTCCGGAGACGATGCTGGGCGACACCGCCGTGGCGGTCCATCCGGACGACGAGCGCTACCGCCATCTGGTCGGCCGCAACGCGATCCTACCGCTGGTCGGGCGGCATATTCCCATCATCGCCGACGAGTATTCCGACCCGGAGAAAGGCACCGGCGCGGTCAAGGTCACGCCCGCCCACGACTTCAACGATTTCGAGGTCGGCCGCCGTCATGGGCTGCCGCTGGTCAACGTCTTCGATGTCGCGGCGCATCTCGACCTGAAAGGCAACGAAGCCTTCAGCGAGGGCGTTCCGGCTTCAGCCGATCTCGACGAGACATTGGCGCTGCACGGGCTCGATCGCTTTGCGGCGCGCAAGAAGATCGTCGAGCGCATGGAGGCCAAGGGTCTCATCGACAAGATCGAGCCGCACATGCACACGGTGCCGCACGCCGACCGCTCGGCCGCCGTGGTCGAGCCGTTCCTCACCGATCAGTGGTTTGCGGACGCCAAGGCCCTGGGCAAGCCGGCGATCGAGGCGGTGCGCAGCGGCCGCACCGTGTTCGTGCCGAAGAACTGGGAGAAGACCTATTTCGACTGGATGGAGAACATCCAGCCGTGGACGATCTCGCGCCAGCTATGGTGGGG
>DASPZC010000429.1:0-9048 GCA_035636455.1 Xanthobacteraceae bacterium | reverse complement strand
CGTGGATGTCGGGCACACGGCCGAGGTGCCCGGCGCGACGAGCGCCCGCGGCGCGCCCGAATATGAGTTCAACCTTCGGCTGGCAAAGCAGATCGAGCAGAAGCTGATCGACGCCGGGTTCGGCCGGACCGTTCTGCTGATCACCGACGAGCCGCCCCGCCGCGGCCTGTTCACCCGGGCCGCCCGCGCGAACAGCTCGCGCGCAGATCTCTTTTTATCGATCCATCACGACGGGGTTCCGGACGCGTTTCTCGAAACGTGGGAGTATGAGGGCGTGGAGCGTCACTTCAGCGACCGGTTCAGGGGCCACTCCATTTTCATCTCCTACGACCACAGGGATCGCCGGGGCAGCCTGCGCTACGCCAAACTGCTCGGCGAGCAGTTGAAGGCGCGCGGCCTCGCCTACACGCCGCACTACAGGGAAAAGATCATGGGATCTCGGCAGCGGGACCTGGTGGACGCCGAGGCGGGGGTCTACCGCTACGACCAGCTGGTGGTGCTGCGCGAGACGCGCATGCCCGCCGTCCTGCTCGAGGCGGGCTCCATCGTCAACCGCGACGAGGAAGTGCTGCTGACGACGCCGGAGCACCAGGCGCTGATCGCCGCGGCGGCCGCCGACGCCGTCGAGCTGTTCTGCGCTGCACGCGCGCCGCGCAGAAATTGAACGCAGACCTCATCCTGAGGAGGCCGCGCGCAGCGCGGCCGTCTCGAAGGATGGACGCAGCCGCGCCTATTCCCATGGTTCGAGACGCCGACCTTCGGCCGGCTCCTCACCATGAGGGCGGAGTGTTACGAGGCTGTTGTTCGCGATGCGCACCGGCCTGCTTGACCGGGGCAGGCCCGTGCGATTTGCTCGATTGGATTGCGGCATCGGAGGGAGGTTCGCCATGGGCCGGATGCTTTGGCCGGCGGCGGCGGCGGCGGCATGTCTGCTGGCTGCACTCCTGATGTCGCCGGCGCCTGCCGGCGAGCCGAAGCACGGCGGCGTGCTGAAAATCTATCACCGCGAAAATCCGGCGAGCGCCTCCATCCATGAGGAGGCGAGCCCCTCGACGGTCGTCCCGTTCATGCCGGTGTTCAACAATCTCGTCATCTACCGGCAGGACGTGGCGCAGAACAGCATGGATACGATCGTGCCCGACCTTGCCACCGCGTGGTCGTGGAGCGAGGACGCGACCACGCTGACCTTCACCTTGCGCCAGGGGGTGAAGTGGCACGACGGCAAGCCGTTCACCGCCAGGGACGTGAAGTGCACGATCGATCTGCTGCAGGGCAAGGCCAAGGACGCGCTGCGCAAGAATCCGCGCGAAGGCTGGTACAAGAACGTCGCCGAGGTGAGGGTCAATACCGACTTCGAGGTTGTTTTTCATCTCGATCGGCCGCAGCCCGCCTTGCTCGCCCTGCTCGCCTCCGGCTACTCGCCGATCTACCCCTGTCACGTCTCCCCGCGCGACATGCGCGCGAAGCCGATCGGTACCGGTCCGTTCAAGGTCGTGGAGTTCAAGCAGAACGACTCGATCAAGCTCGCACGCAATCCCGATTACTGGAAGAAGGACCGCCCCTATCTCGACGGCCTCGAGTTCACCATCATCCCGAACCGCTCGACCGCCATCCTCGCCTTCGTCACCGGCAAGTTCGACCTGACGTTTCCGTTCGAGGTGTCGATCCCGCTGCTCGCCGACGTCGCGGCCCAGGCGCCGCAGGCGATTTGCCAGCTCTCGCCGGCGAACGGCACCGTCAACCTGATCGTCAACCGCGACAAGCCGCCGTTCGACAACGCGGACCTGCGGCGCGCCATTGCGCTGGCGCTCGACCGCAAGGCGTTCATCGACATCCTCGCCGAGGGCAAGGCGGACATCGGCGGGACGATGCTGCCGCCGCCGGCGGGACAGTGGGGGATGCCGGCGGACATGCTCAGGACGGTCCCCGGCTACGGTCCCGACGTGGCGGCGAACCGCGCCGAGGCGCGCAAGATCATGGCGCGGCTCGGCTACGGTCCCGACCGGCGGCTGGCATTGAAAATCTCGGCGCGCAATCTTCCCATCTATCGCGACCCGGCCGTGATTCTCATCGACCAGCTCAAGGAGATCTATATCGACGCCGAGCTCGAGATCATCGAGACGAGCAACTGGTTCGGCAAGGTGACCCGCAAGGACTACGCGGTCGGCCTCAACCTCACCGGCAACGGGGTCGACGACCCGGACCAGAATTTCTACGAAAACTACGGTTGCGGCTCCGAGCGCAACTACACGGACTATTGCAACAGGGATCTGCAAAAGCTGTTCGACCGGCAATCGAGCGAGCGCGACCCGCAGGCGCGCAGGCGCCTCGTCTGGGAGATCGACAAGAAGCTGCAGGAAGACCTGGCGCGGCCGATCATCCACCACTGGCGGGCGGCGACCTGCTGGTGGCCGCGGGTCAAAGGGCTGGTCATCATGGTGAACAGCCAGTTCAACGGCTATCGCTTCGAGGACGTCTGGCTGGACAATTGATTTGATTCTCCGCCCTCATGGTGAGGAGCGCCCGTAGGGCGCGTCTCGAACCATGGCAACAGACGCGCCTGCCGCCATCCTTCGAGACGCTCGCTTCGCTCGCTCCTCAGGATGAGGTCGGAGAAAGTTGCAACAACAGCTCCGCCCTCATGGTTCGCGACGCGCAGCTTCGCCGCGCTCACCATGAGGTGGAGAGGCCGCCTCACATCGGCGGCGTTAGTCCGTCGCGACCGACCCGCCACGCACGACCCTGCAGGCTTCCATCGGCCTGCTTCACGGCGATGATGAAGACTTTCGCGCCGGGCTTGAGGTCGTCCTTGTCTCCTTTGACGTAGGTGACGATCGGCGTATTCGCGGGGACGAGAATTTTCTTTTCGCCGTCCTTGTATTTCAACGTCAGCGTCTGCCCGTCGACGGCGCTGACGACCTGCTCGACGTTGGCGTTGGTCATCGTGCTCTTTGGCTGAAGGTCCCAGGGGTAGTGGCCTTCTCCGGTTCCGCGCATCGCCTCGGGAAAAATGTGGACTTCCAGCGCGCTCAGGCCGCCGTCGGCTTGCGGCATCGCGGTGACGCCCACGAACGAGCCCTGCTTGATGTCGGACAGGGACGCCTTGACGATGCCGGCAATCTGCGGGTTGTCGGCGACCGTGATCTTCAGTTCGGCGCCGTCGCGGGCCTTGACGATATAAGTCGGGCCGTCGACGCGTTCGATCGTGCCACGCACGCGCACGGGCGGCGCATCCTGACCCCATGCCGTCGGGGCCCATGCGGCGGACGCCGCCAGGATGGCGGCCAGACCGATCGTTCCCAGCAAACGTTTGAGTGCCGTGTGAGACATCACTTCCTCCTGATGGTCGCGGGTCCTGCCGGGGTAGGTTACCGCGAGGATGTGTGGCGGGGCAATTGAGACCGCCGCACGGTAAGGAGCCCGAGCGTAGCGAGGGCGTCTCGAACCATGGCCACAGACTCGCCTGCCGCCATTCCCCGCTTTCGCGGGGACAGGCTCTTCGAGACGCTCGCTTTCGCTCGCTCCTCAGGACGCCGCGCTCGGCGCCGGGCGCTGGAATCGATGCTCGACAAATTCCGCCCCAACCACGACCCGATCTGGCTCGTCTATCCGCAGACGCGCCATCTCTCGCCCAAGGTGCGCGCCTTCATCGATTTTTTGGCGTCGCGATTGCGGTGACATGCCGGGGAGCGGCATCGAAACGCACCGGCCATTCAATGCCCGGCGAGGACGGCGGGCAGCCACAGCGGGATGCCCGGAAACACCGTGATGAATATCGTGAACAGGATCATGATGACGAGATAGGGCAGGGTTACGCGAGCAATGTAGCCCAGTCCGTCGCCGGTCAGCCCCTGGATCACGAACAGATTGAACCCGACCGGCGGGGTGATCTGGGCCATCTCGACGACGAGTACCAGGAAAATGCCGAACCAGACCTCATTGAATCCAGCTCCCTTCACGATCGGCAGCGTCATCACGATCATGGAGAAACCGTCGAGGAAGCACCCGAGGATCAAATAGAATACGATCAGGGCGACGATCAGCATGAAGGGCGAGAGACCGAGGCTGGCGACGAAATCGGCGATCGCGCGCGGAATGCCGAGGAAGGCGGCGGCGCTGCCGAGGATCGACGCGCCGAGCAGGATGATCGCGATCATCGAGCAGGTCAGCACGGATCCGATGGCGATGTCGCGCAGCGCCCGCGCGGTCAGCTCCCGCTGCGCGCCCGCCACGATCAGCGCGCCGAGCACGCCGACGGCGGCGCCCTCCGAGGGAGTGGCGATCCCGCCGTACATGGACCCGAGCACCGCCATGATCAGGAAGATGGCGGGGGCGAGATCCTTCAACGCGCGAAGCCGCTCGAACATCGGGATTTCGCCAAGCGCCCGCTCGGACTCCGGCACGAAGTCGCGCCGCAGCGCGGTATGGATCATCACCCAGGCCATGAAGCACCCGGCAAGCAGAAAGCCGGGAATGAAACCCGCGGTGAACAGCTTTATGATCGAAACGTCGCCGAGTACCCCGTAAATGATCATGATGTTGGATGGCGGGATGAGAAACCCGAGCGTACCGGCGCCCGCAAGGCTGCCGACCGCGATATCCTTCGCGTAACCGCGCTTCAACAGTTCGGTGAGCGCCATGCGGCCGACGACTTGCGTGGTCGCGGCGGAAGAGCCGGAAATTGCCGCGAAGATCGAGCAGCCGACCACGTTAACATGCAAGAGCCGCCCGGGAAGCAAACCCGCCCAGGGCGCGAGCCCCTGGAACAGCGATTGCGACAGGCGCGTGCGAAAGAGAATTTCCCCCATCACGATGAACAGGGGCAAGGCCAGGAGTTCCTGGGTCGTCAGGATGTTCCAGGCATATTGGGCAAGCAGCTTGTCGAGCGGGATGTTGCGAAAGAGCGCGAGCATGATCGCGCCGGTCGCGCCAAGCGTGAGACCGATCCACAGGCCCCCGGCGAGCGCCGAGAACAGGATCGCGAACATCGTGCCGACGACCGCCCCCATCGCCCCACACTCCCTGGATCAGCTCGGCACGGTTACCTCTCCCCGCTTGCGGGGAGAGGTCGACGGCCGAAGGCCGTCGGGTGAGGGGACGTCTGAGGCAAGCGCACACTCACAGAGCCCCCCTCACCCCGACCCTACCCCGACCCTCTCCCCAGCCGAAGTCGGATGTTTCCGAATTCGGCCACGTCATAAATGGCCGAGCTCGGGTAGACCCGGGTTCGGCGCGGGGAGAGGGAGTCCTACTGCACCTTCGGGGCGACCCGGTAGCTCGCCTGGGTCTTGGCGCGGATCTCCTCGGGGGTCACGCCGGGGGCAAGCTCGACCAGCGTCATGCCGGCGGCGTCGTGGCGGTGGGCGCCGGGCTTGTGCTTCTCGATCGCGAACACGCCGAGATCGGTGATCACTATGTCGACGACGCCGGCGCCGGTGAGCGGCAGGGTGCAGCGGTGCAGCAGCTTCGGCTCGTCCTTGGCCGTGTGCTCCATGACGACGACGACCTTCTTCACCCCGGCGACGAGGTCCATGGCGCCGCCCATGCCTTTGACCATCTTGCCCGGGATCATCCAGTTGGCGAGGTCGCCGTTCTCGGCCACCTGCATGGCGCCGAGGATCGACAGGTCGATGTGCCCGCCGCGGATCATGGCAAAGCTGTCGGCGCTGGAGAAATAGCTGGTGGTCGGCAGCTCGGTGACGGTCTGCTTGCCGGCGTTGATCAGGTCCGGGTCCTCCTCGCCCTCGAACGGGAACGGGCCGGTGCCGAGCATGCCGTTCTCGCTTTGCAGCTGCACGCTCATGCCGGCCGGGATGTAGTTCGACACCAGGGTCGGAATGCCGATGCCGAGGTTGACGTAGAAACCGTCGCGCAATTCCTTGGCCGCGCGTTCCGCCATCTGCTCACGGGTCCAGGCCACGACCGTCTCTCCTTCCTCAAGCGCGCTTGCGCGTGGTGCGCTGCTCGATGTGCTTCGTCGCGTTGGGCACATGCACGATGCGCTGCACGTAGACGCCGGGCGTGACGATGTGGTCGGGATCGAACGTGCCCGGCTCGACCAAGTGCTCGACCTCGGCGACGGTGACCTTGCCGGCGGTCGCCATCATCGGATTGAAGTTGCGCGCGGTCTTTCGGTAGACGAGGTTGCCCTCGGTATCGCCCTTCCAGGCGTGCACGATGGACAGGTCGGCGACCAGCCCTTGCTCCAGCACATACATGTCGCCGTCGAACTCGCGCACCTCCTTGCCGTCGGCGATCATCGTGCCGGCGCCGGTCTTGGTGAAGAAGGCCGGGATGCCGGCGCCCCCCGCGCGGATGCGCTCGGCGAGGGTGCCTTGCGGATTGAACTCGATCTCCAGCTCGCCCGCGAGGTACTGCGCCGCGAAGGTCTTGTTCTCGCCGACGTAGGACGAAATCATTTTGCGGATCTGCCGGGTGTCGAGCAGCAGACCGAGGCCGACGCCGTCGATGCCGGCATTGTTGGAGACGACGGTCAGGCCCTTCACGCCCGCCTCGCGGATGGCCTGGATCAGGCTTTCCGGGATGCCGCACAGCCCGAAGCCGCCGGCCATGATCAACATGCCGTCCTTCAACAGCCCGGCGAGCGCCGCCCGCGCATCGGGATGGACTTTTTTCATGCCGCTCCACCTCGCAGGCGATGCATAGCGCACCAATCCCTCCCCTGAAAGGGGACTCCCTCTCCCCCGCGCGCGAAGCGCGTGGCGGGAGAGGGTTGGGGTGAGGGGGCGGTTGGGCCACACGCGGCCGTGCAACGAACCCCTCACCCGGCCGCCTTCGGCGGCCGACCTCTCCCGCAAGGGGAGAGGTGAAGGGAAGGGATTCACTCCACGCGCGGCGTCTGTCCGGCGAGCACCGCCTGCATCATGGCGCGGTCGATATTCTGCCCGGTGAGGATGATGGCGGCGCGGCGGCCCTGCAGCCGGTCGCGCTCCTTGATCAGGGCGGCGAGCGGCGCCGCGCCCGCGCCTTCGGCGGCCGTATGGGTGTCGCTGAACAGGATGCGGATCGCCTCGGCGATCTCGTCGTCGGTGACCTCGACGATGCGCTCGGCGCCGCGCCGGATGATGTCGAGCGCGGCCTCATCGGGCACCCGCACCGCGACTCCGTCGGCAAACGTCGCCGCCGAATTGGTCGGCACCACGCGGCCGGCCTCGAACGAGCGCCGGTAGGCATTGGCGCGCTCCGACACGACGCCGACGACCGCGGTCTTGAGCCCAAGCGCGTCGCGCACGCCGATCACGCCGCTGATGCCCGAGCCCAGCCCGATCGGCACGTAGACCACGTCGAGATCGGCGCAGGCGGTCAGCAGCTCGTGCGCATAGGTCGCGACGCCGATGACGAGATCGCGATGGAACGACGGGCCGAACGCGAGCCCGCGCTCGGCCGCGATCGCCATCGCGCGGTCCTTGGCCTCGTCGAAATCGCGCCCGTGCTCGATCAGCTCGGCGCCGAACGCCCGCATGGCGGCGTTCTTCTCGACCGAGTTGGCGTGCGGCACGACGATCGTGACCGGCACCCCGACCCGGCTGCCCGCGAAGGCGAACGACTGGCCGTGATTGCCGCGCGTCGCCGTGACGATGCCGTTGACGCGCGGGCGCGCGCGCTTGAGCCGGTCGGCATAGACGAGGCCGCCGCGCACCTTGAAGGCGCCGATCGGCGTGTGGTTCTCGTGCTTGACCACGACCTCGACGCCGGTGCGCGCCTTGAGCAGCGGCCAGGCATAGTGCGGCGTCGCCGGCACCGCGGCGCGCACCAGCGGCAAGGCCGCTTCGACGTCGGCGAGGGTGAACATGCTAAAGCGAATAGCGAATAGCGAGTAGCGAATAGTTCATCAGGAACATCTATTCGCTACTCACTAGTCGCCGCCGCGGAGCGGCGTCGGCGATCTCCGCGATCATCTTGTTGATGATCGCCTGGCCGAACGAGTTGAAATCCTCGGCCACCATCACGAAGGCGCCGGGGCCGCCGACCACGTTCTGGCGATAATAATTGTCGAGGCCGCCGGGCGGGTTGGTGTGTTCCGGGTTCCAGGCGAGGGGACGGTCGCTCAGGATCACCAGGCCGTTGATGGTGATGTTCTTGGCAAGCGCCTCGTCGCGCGCCGCGGTGACGTCGCGGCCGCTGTTGTTGGTGCCGTCGCCGGACACGTCGATGGCGCGGCGGGGCGCTTCGAACGGCGCCTTCTCCAGCTCGCGCACCGAGAACTCGATGGCCGCGCTGATCGAGGTGCGGTCGGCGAACGAGCGCGGCGCCTCGAGCATGCGGTCGCCGAACTGCCGCGCAGTCTCCGCGTTGCCGATCACGGTCCAGTCGATCACCACCTTCTGCGACATCACGCCGGACCATTCGATGAAGCACACGGCGATGCGCCCGCTGGCGCCCGACTGGATCGCCTCGATCACGCGCGGGTCCGACATGGCGGTGCCGTAGCCGCGCCGCTGCAGCTCGAACTTTTGCGCATCGACGCTGCGCGACACGTCCGAGGCGAGCACCAGGAGGAGATCGACGCGTTCGCCCGCCTGCGCGGCCGGCGCGGCGAGCAGCACGGCCGCGAGCATCAGGCCGGCGCAGCGTCGTGCAGCACCCATGATAGCCTCCGTGTTCCCGGCGCTGAACAATAAGGCGCCCGGCAGGCCCGCGCCATGGGAAAGCTTACCCGATTCTTCGGAGCGATTATGTAGCCCGGATGAACGCAGCGAAATCCGGGGCGTCTGACTATTCGCTATTCGCTCACCTTACTCCGCCAGCACGCGGGTGGACGGAAAGGTGATCTCGACCAGCGTGCCGGCGTTGACCGCGCTCTTGATCGCGAAGCTGGCGCGGTTGGCTTCGGCGAGCGCCTTGGTCAGCGGCAGGCCGAGGCCGGTGCCGCCGGAGCCCCAGCGGGTCGAGGTCGCGAGCTGGCGGAACGGCTCGAGCGCCGCCTCGATCTCCTTCTCGCTCATGCCGGCGCCGGTGTCGCGCACGCGCAGCACGGCGCCGCGCTCGCCCGCTGCGGTCGAGACGATCACCTGCCCGCCCGTGCCG
>DASPZC010000428.1:0-1703 GCA_035636455.1 Xanthobacteraceae bacterium | reverse complement strand
GGCGGCGCGCGTATTGCCCTATATGGACTCGGTGTGGTCGCTCCTCGACCGCAAGCGACGCGAAGGCAAGCGCATTCTGTTCGAGGGAGCGCAGGGAGCCCTCCTCGACATCGACCACGGCACCTATCCCTTCGTCACCTCCTCGAACACGGTCGCGGGCCAGGCCGCGACCGGCTCCGGGCTCGGGCCGCGCGCCATCGGCTACGTGCTCGGCATCTGCAAGGCCTACACGACCCGGGTCGGCCAGGGGCCGTTCCCGACCGAGCAGGACAACGACATCGGGCTCGCGCTCGGCAAGCGCGGTCGCGAGTTCGGCACGGTGACCGGGCGGGCGCGGCGCTGCGGCTGGTTCGACTCGGTGCTGGTGCGCCAGACCGTGCGCACCAGCGGCATCGACGGCCTCGCCCTGACCAAGCTCGACATCCTCGACGGCTTCGAGCGCATCGATGTCTGCGTCGGCTACCGCCTCGGCGGCCGGGAGATCGACTATCTTCCGGCGGGCGAGCGCGCGCAGGCGGCGGTCGAGCCGATTTACGAAACGATCGAAGGCTGGCAGGACTCGACCGCCGGCGCCCGTTCGTGGGCCGAGCTGCCCGCGCAGGCGATCAAATATGTGCGCCGGATCGAGGAGCTGGTCGGCTGCCCGGTGGCGCTCCTGTCGACGAGCCCCGAACGCGAGGACACGATACTTGTGCAGAATCCGTTCGAGACCTAGAGCATGTCCCGTTCCTTTGGAATCGGGACATGCTCCAGGTATCGTTGAGTCGCGCATGTTCTTATCGGCGAACCGGTACCCACCCCGGATCAAGTCCGGGGCAGGCTTTCGCCGGAACATGCGCTAGAGGATTTTCCGGCGAAGTGTGCCGCGGGGCCGCCTGAACCCGATGACCGATTATTACCCGCTGATCGCCCGTGCCGTCGCCGGCCTCGACAAGAACACCGGCGAGTCGCGGCGTGCGCTCTACGAGCGCGCGCGGGCGGCGCTGGTGGCGCAGTTGCGCGGCCTCGACCCGCCCTTGACGGAGTCGGAGATCACGCGCGAGCGGCTCGCGCTCGAGGAATCCATCCGCAAGGTCGAGGCTGAGGCGGCCCGCAAGGCGCGGCTCGAAGTGCCGCGGGTCGACAAGGTGCCGCCGCCACCGGCCGCCACGCCCACGCGCCGCGCGGAGCCCGCGTCCCAACCGGCGGCTGCCGAGCCGATGCCGCAACCCGAGCCGGCGCCGCTCGCGCCGGCCAAGCGGCGCGAGTCGACCGCCCCTGCGGGCGCCGCCGAGACGCGCCGCGGCGAGCCTGCCGCATCCGCCGGAGATCCTTCGCTGCGTCCGTCCACGCGTAACCGTGGGCGCGAGCGGCCGCCGCCGCTCACCGAGGAGGGCCTGAAGGGCTTTCGCGACGTGGTGGCCGAGGCGGAGACGCTGGGCGAGGCGACCGCCCAGGCGGCACGGTCGGCCCGCGAGGCCTACGCGGCCGTTCCCGGCAACGATCCGGAGCTCGACCGGATGGAGCCGCGGCTCGAGCCGGTCGGTTTGCGCACGCCCGTGCGCGAGGGACCGCCGCGTGCGTTCGAGGCGCCCCCGCGCGCCTTCGACGAGCGCCAGCCCGGACGGCAGTCCGATCCGCGCGGCGGGGACGGACGGGCGGGCCCGGCGCGGTCCGTGTCGGCCCGGCACGTTTCAGCCGCACTCTCCGACCGGCCGCCGCGC
>DASPZC010000427.1:0-2353 GCA_035636455.1 Xanthobacteraceae bacterium | reverse complement strand
CCAGAGTTGGATCGACGCGCGCGCTTATCGTCGTCGTACGATGGCAGTCCGGCGCATCTGGCTTGCGATCCTGCAATTGGCCGCCGTGCCGTTCGTGGGCTAGATTGGGCCCAAACGCCGAGGAGGAAGCCCCCATGAAGCTCTACATGCATCCCGTCTCGACCACGTCGCGCCCCGTGCGGCTGTTCATCGCCGACAACAACATCCCGGTCGAGGAGGAGACGGTCGACCTGATGACCGGCGCCCACTACAAGGAGCCGTTCTGCTCGATCAATCCCAACCGCATGGTGCCGGTGCTCGAGGACGGCGATTTCCGCCTCACCGAAAGCTCCGCCATCCTCAAATATCTGGCCGACAAGATCGGCTCGCCGGCCTACCCGAAGGACCTCAAGCAGCGCGCCCGGGTCAACGAGGTGATGGACTGGCTCAACACCAACTTCTACCGCGAGTACGGCTACGGCCTGATCTACCCGCAGATCTTCCCCCACCTGAAGCGGCCCGACGAGGCCGTGAACAAGGGCACGATCGAGTGGGGCCGCGAGAAGTCGAAGGGCTGGCTGCAGGTGCTCAACGACTATTGGATCGGGCCGAACAGGACCTATCTGTGCGGCGACCAGATCACCATCGCCGATTATTTCGGCGTCGGGCTGGTCAGCCTGGGCGAGGTCGTGCGCTGCGATTTCTCGGCCTATCCGAATGTCGAACGCTGGCTCAACGCCATGAAGAAGACGCCGAATTGGGGCAAGCTCAACGAGGCGTTCTACGGCTTCGTCAACGCGGTCAAGCAGCAGCCGTTCGTCGCCGTCTGACCGTCCAACCGGGCGGGGACGCACGCGACCGGCCAGGAGACGCCATGAGCTTCTTCCCCGCCAAGGATCCCGCGTTCGGCGATGCGGCGGCATCCGACGCGATCGACCTTGCGATCGTGCCGCGCACGGTCGATCTCGGCGATTTTTCCGTGCGCCGGGCGCTGCCGTCGACCAAGCGCCGCATGGTCGGGCCGTTCATCTTCTTCGACCATTTCGGACCGGCCGAGTTCCGCACCGGCGCCGGGCTCGACGTGCGGCCGCACCCGCATATCGGGCTCGCCACGGTGACCTACCTCTACGACGGCGAAATTGTGCACCGGGACAGCCTCGGCACCCTGGCGACGATCCGGCCGGGCGCGGTCAACTGGATGACGGCCGGGCGCGGCATCGCCCACTCGGAACGCACCGATCAGGCGCGGCGCACCGGCGGCGAGCGCCTGCACGGCCTGCAGTGCTGGACCGCGCTGGCGGCCGCCGAGGAGGAGAGCGTACCGGCCTTCGCCCATCACGACAGCGACGCGCTGCCGGTGATCGCGGGCGACGGCAAGACGGTGCGCCTCGTCGCGGGCGCGCTCTTCGGCGCGCGCTCGCCGGTCGAGACCACTTGGGACACCCTGTTCGCCGACGTGACGCTTAAGGCCGGCGCGAGCCTGCCGGTCGATGCCGACTACGACGAGCGGGCGATCTACCTGGTGTCCGGCGAGATCGCGATTGCGGGCGACCGGTTCGGCGCCGGGCAGCTGCTGGTCCTGCGGCCGGGCGACCGGGTCACGGTTGACGCGGCGAGTGCGGCGAAATTCGTCCTCGTGGGCGGCGCCGCCATGGACGGGCCGCGCCACATCTGGTGGAATTTCGTCTCCTCGCGCAAGGACCGCATCGAGGCCGCCAAGGCTGACTGGAAGGCCGGCCGCTTCGAGCCGGTGCCGGGCGACAGCGAATTCATCCCACTGCCGGAGTAAACGCGCCTCGACGTGCCGAGGGCGCGACGGCGCGAGCCCGCCGTGCGACCACATCGGCCTTGCCGGGTCGTCCAAAAACATCGATCATGGCGGCAACGGCACTGGGGTGCCGCGCGGTGCGCGGCTGAGATCAAACCCATCGAACCTGTCTGGGTCATGCCAGCGAAGGGAGCCGCCGATGGCCCGCCACCATCGCAACGCTGCACCCGCCGTCGTCATCATCGGCGCCGGCGTCATCGGCTTGGCGATCGCGTGGCGCCTGGCGCAACGCGGGGCCGCGGTCACGGTTTTCGACAAGGCCGCGGCCGGCGCGGGCGCAAGCCACGCGGCCGCCGGAATGCTCGCGATCTGTGCCGAAGCGGAGCCCGGCGAAGAAGCACTCGTCGCGCTCGGCAGAACCAGCCAGTCATTATGGCCGGGCTTCGCGCATGAGCTGCAGCAAGCGGCCGGCTTCTCGATCGATCTGCGATGCGAGGGCACCCTGGTGGTCGCGCTCACGGCGGATGACCAGGCGCGGCTGCGTCATCGCCTCGAGTTCCAGAAAAGCCTCGGCCTGCCGGTCGAATGGATGTCCGGTGCCGAGGC
>DASPZC010000426.1:0-6368 GCA_035636455.1 Xanthobacteraceae bacterium | reverse complement strand
GAACGTGCGCAGATAGAGCAGACTCGAATAGCCGGTGCCGAAGTCGTCGAGCGCAAGCCGCACGCCGAGCGCCTTGAGTTCGCGCATGGCGATGCCGGCCTCCTCGACGTTGCCCACCAGCGTGCTTTCGGTGAGCTCGAGCTCGAGACGCGCGGCTTCGAACCCCGTCTCGGCCAGGGTGCGGGCGACGACCTTGACGAAGTCCGGCCGGCGGAACTGCAGCGGCGACACGTTGACCGCGAGGGTGAGCCCGGGCCACGCCTTGGCTTCGAGGCAGGCGTGGCGCAGCACCCATTCGCCGAGCGGCACGATCAGCTCGCTGTGCTCGGCAATGGGAATGAATTTCGCCGGCGGAATCTCGCCGCGGGTCGGATGGTTCCAGCGGCACAACGCCTCGACCGCCACCATGGTCTCGCCGCTCGGACCGACCAGCGGCTGATAGGCGATCATCAGGTCGTTGTATTCGATCGCGTCCTGGAGATCGCGCTCCATCTGCTTGCGCTCGCGCAGGTCGGCGTCCATCTCCTCGTCGTAGATGCAGGCGCGGTTGCGGCCCTCGTTCTTGGCCCGATAGAGCGCGACGTCGGCGCGGCGCATGATGTCCGCCACCTCGCCGGACTCCCGCGTGATCGAGGTGATGCCGATGCTGGCGCCGATCGCGATGGTGTGGCCCATGATGGCATAGGGGGCGCGCAGCGCCTGGATGATCCGCTCGGCCAGCGACTGCAGATTGCCGAGCTCGCCGACATCGGGCGCGATCACCGCGAACTCGTCGCCGCCGAGCCGCGCGACCAGGTCGCTGCCGCGCAGCATGCGGGCGAGGCGCTGGCCCACGGCGCGGATCAGCGCGTCGCCGATCAGGTGGCCGAGCGTGTCGTTGACCTCCTTGAAGCGGTCGAGGTCGATCGACAGGACCGCGCCGGCGTGGCCGTTGCGGCGCACCTCCTCGAGCAGGCTCGCCAGGCGCTCGCCGAAGTACGTGCGGTTGGGCAGGCCGGAGAGCGCGTCGTGCAGCGCGAGGTGGCGCAGCTGGTCCTCGCCCGCCGCAATGGTGGCCTCGGTGCGGCGCGTGTAACGCACGACGAAGGCGGTGAGCAGGGCGAAGGCGGCGAGCGCGAGGCCGAGAAACGGCAGCACGTTGCGCATGATCTCCGCGCCGGGCCGCTTGGGCGTCCAGGCAAATCGCGACAGCAGCCGGCCGGTCTCGTCGAACAGCTCGAACACGTTGTCGTTCGCAGCGGGCGGCGCCAGCGCGGCCAGCCGCAGGTGGGGCAGCTCGAGGCGCTTGCTCACCACCTCAAGGAACTTGTCGTAGAGATAGCTCACGCTGATCAGGATCGGCGGCGGCTGGTCCGGCAGGAGGACATTCTTGTCGCCCGGCGCGACCGTGACGGCGGCGACGATCGCCGGACGGCCCATGAACGTCTGTACGCGCGCGGCACGCGCCGGCCGGCGCGCGCCGGTCGCCGGATCGTCGACCGCCGGATCGACGTTCTCCGCCTCGAGCGGACTCGGCCGCCCGCGGATCGCATCGATGACCGGCGCAAGATCCTCGGTCGCATCGCCGAACCAATCGACCGCGACGCTGCTGCGTCCGGCCATGGCGTAGGCGAAGCGGTCAGACGGATCGACCACGAATACGTAGTTGTGCTCGAAATAATTCCTGAGACGAAGGCCGACGCGGTTGTGCACCCAGTTCCAGTCGAAGCCGGTCCACACGCGCGTTACGGCATTATCGGAGGTGACGATGCTTTCGATGTCGCGCAGAACGCGGATGCGGCGATCGGCGATCGCCTGGGCGAACAGCTGGCGCTCCTGCTGCAGCGCGACCTCGTCCGCGCGATAGGCCGACCATTGCACCGCCACGACCATGCAGACCACGGCGATCGCAATGATGAGCACGATGGGCGCGACGGCGCTGCGGCGCTGGCGCCTGTCGGCGCCGCCGATCCAGTCGTTGAGCCGCGTCCAAATCTTATGCCACACGCCAAGTCCCCGGCCGAACTCTTGGGTCGCGGGAACCTAGGGCCAAGACCTTGTTGAACGTTTGAAATCGGCTCCGGCGGGCCGCCGGAAAGGCAGAATTTGCCGCAAATTCCGGCGCCGTTGCTAATTTTGGGTAAATGCGATCGGATACCCGCCGCCTCGCGCGAAACGAGCGGTAACGAGCGACTTTGGCGCCGGCCGCTGGGCGCGCTCATCCCACGGTCTTGTAGGGCGGCCGCGGTATGGCGATGTGGGCGGCGCGCAGCGCCTCGGACCATTGCTTGCGCAGGTTCTCGAAATAGGGCTCGCCCGGCTCGATGCGAAAGGCGAGCTCGGCCGCGCAGGTGTCGCGCCGCACCACCAGGAGATCGATCGGCATGCCGACGCCGAGGTTCGAGCGCATGGTGGAGTCCATCGAGATCAGGCCGATCTTGAGCGCATCGTAGAGGTCGACGCCGTAGGTCACGGCGCGGTCGAGCACCGGCTTGCCGTATTTGTGCTCGCCGATCTGCAGATAGGGCGTGTCGATGGTCGACTCGATGAAATTGCCGGCGCCGTAGACCATGAACAGGCGCAGGCGCTCGCCCTTGGTCTGACCGCCGAACAGGAACGACACGTCGAACTGGACGTCGGCGGCCTTGAGCGCGTCCGCCTCCTTGGTGTGCACGTCGCGGATGGCGTGCCCGATGCGTTGCGCCGCCTGGAACATGGTCGGCGCGTTGAGCAGCGTCTCGATCTCGCCGGTCTGCGGGTTTTCCATCCCCTCGGTGAGCGTGCTCACCACCGACTGGCTGAGCGACAGGTTGCCCGAGGAGGCGAGCGCCATGATGCGCTGGCCCGGGGTGCCGAACACGTGCAGCTTGCGGAAGATCGAGATGTTGTCGAGACCCGCATTGGTGCGCGTGTCGCCGATCATCACCAGGCCGTCGCGAACGACGATGCCGCAACAATAGGTCATGGCCGCCGATTCCTTCCCCGCACCCGTTATAGCGGGAGGCGGGGGCAGCCGCCAACGACGGCTCTAGTTCTGCACCTGCCGCGCGGCCTGGTCGACGTGGACCGTGACGTCGAGCGCCTCGCCGGCGCCGCCGGTGCGGGTGCCGCGCACCGGCGCAGCGCCGAGATAATCGAGGCCGGCCGCGACCCGCACATGGGCGTCGGTCGGGCTGATGCCGTTCGCCGGGTCGAAGCCGACCCAGCCGATATCGGGCACGAAGGCTTCGGCCCAGGCATGGCCGGCTTCCTGCAGCACCACGCCGTCGGCGCGGTGGAAATAGCCGCCCACATAGCGGGCCGGCACGCCGAGGCTGCGCGCCGCGCTGATGAAGATGTGCGAGAGGTCCTGGCACACGCCGCGGCGCAGCGAGAAGGCTTCCGCCGCCTTGGTGGCCGCGTGGGTCGGGTCGGTGTCGAACACGATCTCGCGATGCAGGCGCTCGGTGAGGAGGTGCAGGCCCTTGAGCGCATCCTCGCCGGCGCTCGCGGTCGCCTCGCGGGCGAAGGCGAGGATCGCGGTGTCGGCGCGGGTGAGATCGGTCTCGCGCAGAAACAGGCTCGGCGGAAAGCGCTCGATGGCGCCGCGCACGATGCCGTGGGTGTCCTGCGTTTCCACCTCGCCGTCGACGCGCACCGACAGCTCGGTGAACGATCCCTCGGCCGTGAAGGTATGCATGATGTTGCCGAACGCGTCCTCGTGATGGTCGAGCCGGCAATCCTCGGAAACGTCGATGCGCCAGGCGACGACGTATTGGCCGTCGTGGTTGCGCGGGGTCAGCCGCAGCGTCTGGATGACGCCGGTCGCCGGCCGGTCGTAGCGGTAGACGGTTTCGTGGGAGATGCGAAGGCGCATGAAGCAGATGTCAGATGTCGGATGTCAGAGGTCAGAGGTCAGAGGTCAGAGGTCAGAGATCAGAGATCAGAAAGCGAACTGCAAAAGATACACTACTCCGTCCTCCATCATCTGTCCTCTGACATCTGACCTCTGACATCCGACATCCGTCATCTGACCTCAGGCCAGATATTGCTGAGAAATGGTTGCGCCGAGGCGGTTGTTGTCGGCCACGAACCCGCCGATGAACTCGTGCAGGCCGCCCTGGAACAGGTCCTCCATGCGGCTGTTGTCGAGCCGGGTATGGATGCCGCGCGCCAGGCGCTGCGCGGCGCCCTGCCGGCCATAGGCGCGCGCGATCTGGTCGAGGTGACGGACCAGGTTTTCGTAGCAGCTCGACAGCGAGCGCGGCATCTGCTCGTTGAGGATGAGGAGGTCGGCGATCAGCCACGGCTTGAGGCTCTCGCGGTAGACCCAGTGATAGGAGGTGAGCGCCGAGACCGAGCGCAGGATCGCGGCCCACTGGAAATAATCGAGCGGGCCGCCCACGTGCTGCTGGGCCGGCAGCAGCAGGTGGTACTTCACGTCGAGGATGCGCGCGGTGTTGTCGGCGCGCTCGATGAACACGCCGAGGCGGGAAAACCAGTAGGCGTCGTTGCGCAGCATGGTGCGGTAGGCCGAGCCGTCGTAGCGCAGCGAGCATTCCTGGACGAGGCGCAGGAAGCGCGCCAGCTCCTCACGCCCGGCGCCGGCGCCGCCGAAGCGCTTGATCTCGAGCCAGCCGCCGTTGATCGCGTCCCACATTTCCATGGTGAGCGCGGTGCGCACCGCGCGCGCATTGGTGCGCGCCACCTCGAAGCAATTGCGGATCGAGGACGGATTGGCCGGCGAGAAGGCGAGGAACTCGGTGACGGTCGTCTCGTTCGCCTCCTCGTGCGCGGCGAAGAACGCGCCGGCGCAGCCGGCAGTCGACACCGCGCTCTCCCATTCGTTGGTCGTCCCGCTGTAGGCGAGCGGCAGCGCCGTGAGCCGCTGCGTCGCCTCGAGGATGCGCGCGAGATACTCGGCGCGCTCGACGTAGCGCGAGAGCCAGTAGAGATTGTCGGCCGTGCGCGAGAGCATCGTGTCCTTTCTTGACCCGCATTCCGCTTCGCTCCATGCGGGCTACGTAGCCCGGATGAAGCGGAGCGAAATCCGGGACTGCTCTCAACCGTCCAGCACCCAGGTGTCCTTGGTCCCGCCGCCCTGGCTGGAGTTGACGACGAGCGAGCCTTCCGTCAGCGCCACCCGGGTGAGCCCGCCCGGCACGATGCGCACGCGGTCGCGGCCGGTGAGCACGAACGGCCGCAGGTCGACGTGGCGCGGCGCCACCCCGTGCTCGACGCAGGTCGGGCAGGTGGAGAGCGCCAGCGTCGGCTGCGCGATGAAGCCGCGCGGATCGTGCTTGAGCTTGTCGCGGAACGCGCCGAGCGTCGTCTTGTCGGCCATCGGGCCGATCAGCATGCCGTAACCGCCCGAGCCGTGCACCTCCTTGACCACCAGATCCTCGAGGCGGTCGAGCACATAGGCGAGATGCTCGGCCTCGCGGCAGCGCCAGGTCGGCACGTTCCTGAGGATCGGCTCCTCGCCGAGATAGAACTTCACGATCTCCGGCATGTAGCTGTAGACCGCCTTGTCGTCGGCGATGCCGGTGCCGACCGCGTTGGCGAGCGTGACGTTGCCGGCGACGTAGGCGGACATCAGTCCCGGCACGCCGAGCGTGGAATCCGGACGGAACGCGAGCGGATCGAGGAAGTCGTCGTCGACGCGGCGGTAGATCACGTCGACGCGCTTGAGACCCTCGGTCGTGCGCATGTAGACGATTTCGCCCTTGACCAGGAGGTCGCGGCCTTCGACCAGCTCGATGCCGAGCTTGTCGGCCAGGAAGGAGTGCTCGTAATAGGCGGAGTTGAACACGCCGGGCGTGAGCAGCACCGCGGTCGGATCGGCGGAGGCGGTGGCGGGCGCCACGGACTTCAAGGTCGCCAGCAATTCGTCCGGATAATTCTCGACCGGCGCGACGCGATGGCGCGCGAACAGGTCCGGGAACAGGCGCAGCATGATCTCGCGGTTCTCCAGCATGTAGGACACGCCGGAGGGCGTGCGCGCATTGTCCTCGAGCACGTAGAAGGTGTCGGCATCGACCCGCACGATGTCGATGCCGGCGATGAACACGTAGATGTCGTGCGGCACCCGCTGGCCGTTCATCTCCGGGCGAAACACCGGGTTCTGGAACACCAGATCCTCGGGGATGACGCCGGCGCGCAGGATCTCGCGCTTCGAATAGACGTCCTTGATGTAGAGATTGATCGCCTTGACCCGTTGCTGCAGGCCGAGGCTGAGTGTCTTCCATTCCGCGGCGGACAGGATGCGCGGGATGACGTCGAACGGGATCAGGCGCTCCGTCGACTCCGCCTCGCCGTAGACGGCGAAGGTGATGCCGATGCGGCGGAACAAGAGCTCGGCTTCGCGCCGGCGGCGACCCAACACCTCGGGCGGGATCTGTTTCAGCCAC
>DASPZC010000425.1:0-2308 GCA_035636455.1 Xanthobacteraceae bacterium | reverse complement strand
TCTCGATGATCGATCGCCCGGGTTCGGCCGCGGCCAGCCGCCCCTCGATCAGGTTCACGTCGCCGACGAAGCCGGCGACGTAGCGCGAGCACGGCTGCTCGTAGATCTCCACCGGCGTTCCCACCTGGGCGATGCGGCCGGTTTCCATCACGGCGATGCGGTCGGCGACCGTCATCGCCTCGTCCTGGTCATGGGTGACGATGACGAAGGTGGTGCCGAGCCGCGCCTGCAGGTCCATCAGCTCGAACTGGGTCGCGGCGCGCAGCTTCTTGTCGAGGGCGGCGAGCGGCTCGTCGAGCAACAGCACCTGCGGGCGCTTGACCAGCGAGCGCGCCAGCGCGACGCGCTGGCGCTCGCCGCCGGAGAGCTGATGCGGCTTGCGCCGCGCCAGTCCGTCGAGCTTGACGAGCGCCAGCATGTCGGCGACCCGCGCGGCGATCTCGGCCCGCGCGCGCCCCTCCTGCCTGAGGCCGAAGGCGACGTTGCCCTCGACGCTGAGATGGGGAAACAGCGCGTAGCTCTGGAACATCATGTTGACGGGCCGGCGATGCGGCGGCACGGCGTCGATGACCTCGCCGCCGAGCAGGACGTGCCCCGCGCTCGGCGTCTCGAAGCCGGCGAGCAGGCGCAGCAGCGTGGTCTTGCCGCAGCCCGACGGCCCGAGCAGCGCGAAGAACTCGCCGGCGAAAACATCGAGGCTAAGCGCGTCGATGGCGGCCACGTCGCCGAAGCGCTTGCTGACGCGGTCGAACCGCACCAGCGGCCGCGCCGCCGGATCGGCCCAGGGCGCGAAGGCGCGCTTCGATCGGCCGCGCCCGCGCGCCCCGTCCGTCATTCCCGCGTGCTCGGCCATCCGTCCGGTTCGATCCAACAAAATCGACGGCGCAACCTAACGGGCGCGGCCCGACGGCTCAATGGTGGGCGGTCAACGTGCGCCGCACGGCGTCGCGCCAGCCGGCGAATTTTTGCTCGCGCGCCGGCTCCGCCATGCGCGGCTCGAACCGCCGGTCGAGCTTCCATAAGCTTCCGAATCCGTCGAGGTCCGGGCAGATGCCGGCCGCGCGGCCGGCGAGATAGGCGGCGCCGAGCGCGGTCGTCTCCATCACCACCGGGCGGTCGACCGGCGCCGCCAGGATGTCGGCGAGGAACTGCATCAGCCATTCGTTCACCGTCATGCCGCCGTCGACCCGCAGCACGGTGTCGGCGCCGGACGCGGCCGGCCAGTCGGCGCGCATGGCCTCGAGCAGGTCGCGCGTCTGGTAGCCCACCGCTTCGAGGGCGGCGCGGGCGATCTCCGCCGGCCCCGATTTGCGCGTCAGCCCGAACAGGGCGCCGCGCGCCTGCGCGTCCCAATGGGGCGCGCCGAGGCCGACGAAGGCGGGCACCAGATAGACCTGCTCGGCCGGATCGGCGGCTTGCGCGAGCGCGGCGGTCTCGCCGGCGGCCTTGATCAGCTCGAGGCCGTCGCGCAGCCACTGCACCGCGGCGCCGGCGACGAAGATCGCGCCTTCGAGCGCATAGGTGCGCCGGCCGTCCAGCTGATAGGCGATGGTCGAGAGCAGCCGATTGCGCGACCGGACCGCCTCTTCGCCGGTGTTGAGCAGGGCAAAACAGCCGGTCCCGTAGGTCGACTTGATCATGCCGGGACGAAAGCACCCCTGCCCGATCGTCGCGGCCTGCTGATCGCCGGCGACGCCGAGGATGCGGATCGGCCCGCCGAACAGCGCCGGCTCGGTCGTGCCGAAATCCCCCGAGCAGTCGCGCACCTGCGGCAGCAGCGCGGCCGGCACGCCGAACAGCGCCGCGAGCGCCGGGTCCCACGCGCCGTGATGGATGTCGAGCAGCAGGGTGCGGGCGGCGTTGGTCGCGTCGGTCGCGTGGACGCGTCCGCCGGTGAGGCGCCACAGCAGGAAAGTGTCGACCGTGCCGAATGCGAGGCGGCCGGCCGCGGCGGCGGCGCGCGCATCCGCGTGATCGAGCATCCAGGCGATCTTGGTGGCGGAGAAATACGGGTCGAGCAAAAGCCCGGTCTTGTCGGTGATCAGCGCCTCGTGACGCTCGCGCCGCAGCTCGGCGCAGCGGTCGGCGGTGCGGCGGTCCTGCCAGACGATCGCGTTGTGGATCGGCTTGCCGCTCGCCCGGTCCCACAGCAGCGTGGTCTCGCGCTGGTTGGTGATGCCGATGGCGGCCACGTCCTTGGCGGCAACCGAGGCCTTGGCCATGGCCGCGCGCACGGTCGCCACGCTCGTCGTCCAGATTTCCTCCGGGTCGTGCTCGACCCAGCCGGGCGCCGGATAGATTTGCGTGA
>DASPZC010000424.1:0-3297 GCA_035636455.1 Xanthobacteraceae bacterium | reverse complement strand
CACGTAGCGGAAGCCGCGCCCGGTGATCACGTCGGAATAGGACAGCGTCAGCCACGGCATTTCCGCGCGCTCGGTGACCTCGGTCACGGCGAGCGTGAACGAGCTCAGCCAGGCGCCGAAGCCGCCGACCACGTCCGGATTTTGCGCCACGAGGCGCTGCGCCGCGTTCTTGGCCTTCTCGGAGGAATCGCCGGTGTCGAGGATGACAAGCTTCATCTTCGCGCCGCCGAGCGACTTGATCCCGCCCGACTTGTTGATCTCGTCGATTGCCATTTCGGCGCCCATGCGCTCGAGCACCCCCTGGCGCGCCCACGGTCCCGAGAGCGGGACGATCATGGCGATTTCGACCTCCTTCGGCTGCGCCGCGGCGGGGGCGGGCGTCACGGCGGCGGCAACCGCAGCCGCCAGGGCCAGCATCGGTAGGGTCAGCCAGTGTCTTTGCGACATCGCGTTTCCTCCAGGTTTCAAGTCTTCACATGCCGAGATAGACGCTCCTGATCCGGTCGTCCGCCAGCAGGGCCTGGTGGGTTCCCTCGAGCACCACGCGGCCGGTCTCCAGAACATAGCCGAAATCGCACGATTGCACTGCCTCGGCGACCCTCTGCTCCACCAGCAGGATCGTGAGGCCGTCGCGGTGCAGCTCGCCGATCCGCTCGAAGATCAGGTCGGCGACAACCGGGGCGAGCCCCATCGACGGCTCGTCCAGCATCAGCAGCCGCGGCGAGGATGCGATCCCGCGGCCGATCGCCAGCATCTGCTGTTCGCCGCCCGACAGCGTCCCGGCCGGCTGGGCGCGGCGCTCGGCGAGGATCGGAAACAGCGCGAAGATGCGCTCGAGGTTGCGCCGCCAGTCCCGGCGGCCGGTCTGCGGATAAGCGCCCATCTCGAGATTTTCCATCACGCTCATGGAGCCGAACACCTGGCGGCCTTCCGGCACGTGCGCGATGCCGAAATGCGCCCGCTCGGACGGCGCCACCGCGAGCAGATCGTGGTCCTCGAAGCGGACGCGGCCGCCGGCGGGCCGCACCGTGCCGGAAATCGCCTTGAACAGCGTCGTCTTGCCGGCGCCGTTGGGGCCGACGATGGACACGAACTGGCCGCCGCGCACGGCAAGCGAAACCTCGTGCAGCGCGGTCAAGCCGCCGTACACGACGGTGAGGGCTTCAACCGAGAGCACGGATCGCCGCCCATTTCTGGCCGAGGTACGCCTCGATCACGTCCGCGTTGTTGACGATCTCGCCCGGCGGGCCGATCGCGAGGACCGCGCCATGGTCGAGCACGACGAAGCGCTCGGCGAGCCGCACCATGGCGCGCATCGTGTGCTCGATGATCACCACGGTCATGCCTTGCGCGGCGAGCGAGCGGATCACCGCGAGCAGGTCCTCGATCTCCTGGGTGGCGAGACCGGCGAGCGGCTCGTCCATGAGGAGAAGGCGCGGCCGGCCCGCCAGCGCCCGGGCAAGCTCCATCAGCCGCAGCTCCTTGTTGGTGAGGCTGCCCGCGACGGCGTCGGAGCGCCCGGTGAGCCCCACCTGCGCCAGGGCGCCGTCCGCCAGCGCGAAGGCGTCCACGTCGTTCGTCGTCGTCGCGTGGGCGCCGACCACGACGTTGTCGAGCACGGAGAGCCGCGGAAATGCGCGCACCACCTGGAACGTGCGTCCGATCCCGAGCCGGCAGACGCGGTTCGGCTTGAGGCCGATCAGCCCGCGGCCGTCGAACGCGACCTTGCCGGCGTCGGGCCGCAGGAAACCGTTGACGAGGTTGAACAGGGTCGTCTTGCCGGCGCCGTTCGGCCCGATGATGCCGAGGATCTCGCCGTCGCCGACCGCAAAACTCGCGTCCGCCACGGCGCGCAATCCGCCGAACGATTTCGACAAGCCGCTCACGGTGAGGATCGGCTCGTGCTTGCGCGGCGCCCTCGGCCGCGGCGTCTGCGCAACGGGGCGCGGCGTGACCGGCATCGCCGGCACGGTGCTTGCCGCGCGCGGCCGCAGCCGGTCGCGCACGCGCCAGAAAATGCCTTCCGGCGCGAGCAGCACCACCAGGATGATGGCGACGCCGTACACCACCCCCTGGATGCCCGGGATCCTGTCGCCGAGCTGCGCTTGCAGCGTCTCGCTCAGCGGGATGAGGATCGCGGCGCCGATCGGCGCGCCCCACAGCGTGCCGACGCCGCCGAACAGCGCGACGATCAGCGCCTGCGCCGAGGTGAGCATCCCGAACACGCTGTCCGGCGTCACCACCAGGAGGACGACCGCGTAGAGGCCCCCTGCCGCCGCGGCGATGGCGCCGCTGAGCATGATCGCCCGCATCTTCCACGCCAGCGTGTCGATGCCGGCGGCTTCCGCCGCCGGCTCGTTCTGCTTGATGGCGACGAGGGAGAGGCCGAAGCGCGAGCGCTCGACCTTGAGCGAGATCAGGAGGGCGGCGACGAGAAGCGCGACCGCCAGCGCGATGTACACCCGGTAGTCGGAGAACTGCATGTAGAAGCCCGGCGTTTGGCGCTTCATCGGCAGCGGGACTTCCTGGTAGCCGAGCCACTGGAACACGTAGAGCAGGGCCATCGGGTAGGCGAGCATGGAGAGCGCGAAATAATGGCCGCGCAGCCGGAAGGTCGGATAGCCGATGACGACGCCGGCGAGCGTCCCGACGACCATGCCGAGCGGAATGCCGAGCCACGGCGTGATGTCGTAATGCACCAGCGCGAGCGTCACCGTGTAGGCGCCCAGGCCGAAGAACGACGCGTGCCCGAACGAGACAAGGCCGGTATAGCCGCTGAGCAGGTTCCACGAGAGGCCCATCACCGCCCAGATCGGCACCAGGGTGAGCATCAGCTGGTAATAGGAATTGGTCACGATCAGGCCGACGCCCATCCACGCGAACGCCATGATGACGATTACGAAGAGGGGCGCGTTCGCGTTTCGGCGGACCTGCATGGTCACACGCGCTCCGTGGCGCGGCCGAACAGGCCCTGCGGGCGAACCATCACGATCAGCAGGAAGACCACGAAGATGGCGGCGTTCTGCAGCTGCGTGGGCAGCACCAGGGTCGAGAGCTGCTGGACCAGCCCGATCGTCATCCCGCCCCAGAACGCGCCGAGAATGCTGCCCATGCCGCCCAGCACCACGCCGGCGTACATGATGATGACGAAGTCGAGCCCGATATACGGCTGGAACGGATTGTAGGTGGCGACGAGGCCGCCGGCGATGGCGGTGATGCCGATGCCGATGCCGAACGCGATGCGGTAGGCGCGATCGACGTCGATGCCCATGTAGATGGCGGCCGCGGCGTTGTCGG
>DASPZC010000423.1:0-4495 GCA_035636455.1 Xanthobacteraceae bacterium | reverse complement strand
GCACCGCCTCGCCGGCAAAGAAGATGCGGTCGCGCACCGGCTCCATCAGGATTTTGCGGCCGGGCTGGCCGCCGGGAGCCGCCGCCGAGAACGCGCCGAGCGCCCACGGCTCCTTGGCCCATTGGGTCGCATGGGTTCGTTTGACCGCCTGCTTGACCTGGGCGCCGTAAAGTTCGGCGAGCCAGTCGAGGGCGAACGCCGTCATGGCGGCCTCGCCTTGGGCGGCGAGGTCGCGGCCGAATGCGCCCGCCACATCGACGAGGCAAAGATTCGTGCCCGACACGTTGGCGAGCAGCGCGGCGGTGCGGCTCCCGCTCGCCTTGTCGAACACCAGATCGTCGCTCTGCAGGGCGAGGGGATTGCCCGGCAGCTCCAGCGCCACGTGGTCGTAGCTGCCGAGCGCGAGCTTGGCGACGGCGTCGAGCTGGCGCTTCGCCAAGTCCGGCGAGAATTTGATCTTGCCGGCCGCCAGCACGCCAGTCGAGACGGTGACGATTGCGGCGCGCGCGGTGATTTGCCCCCGCGGCATCTCGACCTCGACCGCGTTGCGCGTCGCGGTGATCTGCTTCACCGGGGTCGACAGCTGCACCGGCAGGCCCTGGGCGAGCCGCGCCAGCAGCGCGCCAAGACCTTGCCGGCAGAATGCATCGATGTCGCGCTCGGTCGCTCGCGCGAAATCCATCGCCGAGACATCCTCGAGGTTCTTGGCGCAGCCGAACGGCCCGAGGAAGAAGTCGATGCTGGCGCGCCACTCGCCGAGGTCCTTGGGCATCGCCTGGGCGCACGCCATGTCGGTCTTGCCGCGCGCCGCCTCGTGGATCGCGCGCGTAGCGCGCACGATCGCGGCGAGGAAATCCTCATGCTCGCCCTCGCGCGCGTTGCGCCGGCCGATGCGCAACTTCTGGCCCTGCGGCGCCGGGTAGACCTCGAGCCCGGATCTCGCCGCGAGCTTTGCGACCGGATTGACGTCCGGCATGTGGATCCAGTGCGCGCCGCGATCGTACGGCACCCCGAACGTGGCGGTCTCGGTGATGCAGCGGCCGCCGACGCGCTCGGCCGCCTCGATGAGCGCGTAGCGCCGGCCCGCCGCCGCGACGCGGCGCGCGGCCGCGATGCCGGCGGCGCCCGCGCCGACGATGACCACGTCGACCGCGCCCGAGGCCGGCACGGCCCCGAGCGCCGGGGAAGCGGCGACCGCAACCGAGGCGGCGAGAAACGAGCGGCGGCTGATTGGCTTCATGGTTACCGGATCGTTGGCGGGCAGGATCACCTTGCCCGAACGAGGTTTTGCCCGCAAACGGCGGCGCGGCCGCGAGTCATGTGCGGCCGCCATGAACGAAAATGCAACCAGTTTCGACTTAATTTTAGGCAACAGCGAACGACGCCGGGCGCGAACCCGACGCGCATGGGATGCGACGCCATGGGTCGGGTGCTTGATGGTTTTGGGCGCGTGCTCGCCCGCTATCTGGAAAAGCCGGTGTCGGGCTACGAGCCCTTCACGCCGAGCGACGCCAATGCGCTGCGCGCCGCGCTCAAGCCCGCCGACGTCCTGCTGGTCGAAGGCAACAATCACATCGCCGGCGTGATCAAATATCTGACCCAGTCGACCTGGTCGCACGCGGCCCTGCACGTGGGGCCGATCGCCGGACGGTTCTCGCCGGACGGCGAGCCGCACGTTCTGATCGAGGCCAATATCGGCGAAGGCGTGGTGTCGGCGCCGCTGTCGAAATATCACCAGTTCCATACGCGGATGTGCCGGCCGATCGGGTTGTCGTTCGAGGATTGCGGCAAGGTCTGTCGCTATGCGATCGAGCGCATTGGCCTGGACTACGACTACAAGAACATCACCGACCTTCTGCGTTATCTGATGCCGCTGCCGATCCCGCAGCGCTGGCGCCGCCGCATGATCGCGCTCGGCTCGGGCGATCCGACGCGGCTGATCTGCTCGGCGCTGATCGCGCAGGCGTTCGAGAAGGTGCGCTACCCGATCCTGCCCAAGGTCACGTTGATGGAAAGCCGCACGGCGCGGCGCGAAATCCTCGAGATCCGTCACCACTCGCTCTACGCGCCGCGCGACTTCGACATTTCGCCGTATTTCTCCGTGGTCAAGCCGACTCTCGAGAACGGCTTCGACTACAGGAAGATGCACTGGGCCGACCTGCCGATGCGGCTAGAAGACCCGCCCGCGGCGACCCTCGTTCCCGACTTCGCACCCGCGGCCAGTCCCGTGCGGCGGCGCAAGCGCGCCACGGCCGCCTGATCATTGTTTTGCCCGGTCGTCGTCTGCGCCGGCTTGCGCGGGTCCCCGTGCGCGTCTAGGCATGTCCCGTTCCTTCGGAATCGGGACATGCTCTAGAGTCATTGATTCGCGCATGTTCTTATCGGCGAACCGGTGCCCACTTCGCCGGAACATGCGCTAAGTCTTCGCTTCCCACGCGGAGAACCACGATGCTCGATGCCGCGTTCAAAGCGCTGGCGCAATTGTTCTCGCGGCCGTTCCGCACGGTGCTCTTCAAGGCGATCGGCCTGGCGCTGGTGCTGCTGGTCGCGATCGGCATCGGCCTGCAGCGCCTGCTGGCCTGGCTGATCGGGACGGGCGGCGCGTGGGTCGAGACCAATATCGGCCCGACCGCGCACGCGCCGGTCAACGTGCTCGAATGGCTGCTCGCCATCGCGGCGGGGCTGGGCATCGTCGCCGGCGCCGTGTTCCTGATGCCGGCGGTGACCTCGCTCGTCGCCGGCTTCTTCGGCGACGAGATCGCCGAGCAGGTCGAGCGCACCCATTACCCGGCCGATCCGCCCGGCACGCCGGTGCCGATCGCGCGCGCCCTCATCGAGGGCGTCAAGGCCGCCGCGCTCACCCTTCTCGTCTATCTGGTGGCGCTGCCGTTCCTGTTCGTCGCCGGGATCGGCGTGTTCATTTTCTTCTTCGCCAATGCGTTCCTGCTCGGCCGCATCTATTTCGAGCTTGCCGCCATGCGCTTCCATCCGGTCGCCGAGGCCAAGCGGCTGCGCAAGGCGCGTCAGGGAGAGGTGTTCATCGGCGGCCTGTTCATCGCCGCCTTCGTGTCGATTCCGCTCCTCAACCTGGCGACGCCGCTGTTCGGCACCGCCTTCATGGTGCATCTGCATCAGCGGCTCGGCGGCCCGCGCCGCGAGCTGATCGAGCGCCGCGCGTAATTGGTTATTTCGTTTGCGGGAGCGTCGGCGTGTCCGTCGTCTTCTCCGGCCACTGGCACAGATCCGCGATCAGGCAGCGGTCGCAAGCCGGCTTGGGGGCCTTGCAGATGTAGCGGCCGTGCAGGATCAGCCAATGGTGGGCGTGGCGCTTGTATTCCTCCGGGACGACCTCTTCGAGCTTCGTCTCGACGTCGAACGGCAAGCGGCCGGGCGCGAGCCCGGTACGGTTGCCGACGCGAAAGACGTGGGTGTCGACCGCGATGGTCGGCTCGCCGAACGCCACGTTGAGCACGACATTGGCGGTCTTGCGGCCAACGCCCGGCAGCGCCTCGAGCGCCGCGCGCTCGCGCGGCACCTGTCCGCCGTGCTCGGCGAGCAGCCGCTGGGAGAGCGCGATGACGTTCTTGGCCTTGCCGCGATAGAGGCCGATCGTCTTGATGTAGTCGCGCAGCCGCTCTTCCCCGAGCTTGACCATGGCGGCAGGCGTGTTGGCGACACCGAACAGCGGTCCGGTCGCCTTGTTGACGCCGGCATCGGTCGCCTGGGCGGAGAGCACCACCGCCACCAGCAGCGTGTAGGAATCGACGTGCTTGAGCTCGCCCTCCGGCTCGGGACTGGCGGCGCGAAAGCGGCGAAAAACCTCGGCGATCTCGTCGGCCCTCAGGCTGCGCGCGGCGCCGCCCGCCATGATGCGCCCTTTGCGGGGCTGGCGGCGCCGGACGATCTTGGAACCGTCCGGCCTTGCCCCGCGCGCCCGGCGCGGTGGGCCTGCCTTGCGGCGTTGCCGCGCGCGGTTGCGGCTCATCGTCCTCTTCGCCATGTTACCGGTATAGAGAATGGCCATGGCCCCCGACAACGCCGGTCGCGACGAATCCACATTGTTTTCCGCGATGCTCGCGCCGCATCGTTCGCTGTCGGGCTCCGGTTTCCTCGCCATGATGCTGTTGATGGGCGGCATCAGCTTCGCGGCCGGGATCGCCTTCCTCATCGTCGGCGCATGGCCGGTGGTCGGGTTTCTCGGATTCGACGTGCTCCTGGTCTATTGGGCGTTCCGGGCGAACTACCGCTCCGCCGCGGCCTATGAGCAGGTCACGATGACGCCGAGCGCGCTCACCGTGCGCAAGGTCAGTCATCGCGGCGAGGTCGCCGAGTGGACGCTCAATCCGGTATGGGTGCGGCTCCAGCGCGACGCGCACGAGGAGTTCGGCATCGAGCGGCTGTTCCTGGTGTCGCACGGACGGCGCCTGCCGGTCGGGGCGTTCCTCGGACCGACCGAGAAAGCGACGCTTGCGAGCGCGCTGGCGGCGGCCCTCGG